>CAYOJT010000018.1:0-19317 GCA_964404365.1 uncultured Bacteriovoracaceae bacterium | reverse complement strand
GACCAGAGAGTTTCCGGAAACGATGATCGCACAAATCTGTGAAACGAGTTTCCCGAGATCAAATTTCTCGTCTGCAATCAGCGCAACCACCCCAACCGGCTCAGGTGTCGTGAAGTTATGATGAGGACCCGAGACCGGATTTACGGCCCCTAGGATCTGTTGGTACTTATCAGCCCAACCCGCAAAATAAACAAACGCATCAATCGCAGAATCGACCGCGTCGTTTGCTTGATCGAAGTTATAACCGAGGGTGGTCGTGAAAACGTCCACAAATTCGGCGCGCTTACCTTCTGCCATCTCAGCCATGCGATAAAGAATTTGAGAGCGATTATACGCAGAGCGAGATTCCCATCCTGAAAGAGCCCCCTGCGCAGCGGTCACCGCATTTCGCAGATCCTTTCGTGAGCCTCGGCACAAATGCGCATAAACTTCATCCGTACCTTTCACGTAGCAAGGGAAGCTTCTTCCGGATTCCGTCCGAGGAAAATCGCCCCCGATGAAGAGTTTTACGGTTTTTGGGATTCTGAGATTTTTTGAATTTAATCCTGACATAGATTCCTCGCTCACTTCATTTCTTTCGAGCTACTGTTTGTGAGCTCAACATAGGGGAAAAGACCGTGTCTTCCACCCTCTCGACCCCAACCGCTTTCGCTGTACCCGCCGAATGGAGAGGTCGGATCGAATTTATTGTAGGTGTTTGCCCAAATCACGCCCGCCTTTAGTCCCAAAGCGGTACGATGGATCTTCGAACCCTTTTCCGACCAAATTCCGGCTGCGAGCCCGTAAGGCGTGTCGTTTGCTTTTTGAATCGCCTCAGCAGGAGTTCTAAACGTAGAGATGACCAGAACTGGACCAAAAATTTCCTGGCGAGAAAGGGTAAATGCTGAACCCACGTTTTGGAAAAAACACGGCTTCATAAAGTTTCCTTTTGCCGGGAGGTTTCCTCGCGACGCCTCGAAAAATTCGCCACCCTCTTCTTTTCCAAGCGCAATCAGCTTCTGAATTTTCTCAAACTCAGCGTCACTGTTGATCGCCCCAACGTCCGTATTTTTATCGAGTGGATTACCCACACGGAGTTTTTCCATACGGCGTTTCAGTTTACCTACGAACTCTTTTGCGATCGATTCCTCAACTAAGAGTCGCGATCCCGCGCAACAAACGTGGCCCTGATTGAAGAAAATGCCGTTAATAACGCCTTCAACCGCTTGGTCGATTGCTGCATCTTCATAAACGATATGAGCCGATTTTCCGCCAAGCTCGAGGGTAAGTTTTTTATCGGTTCCAGCAACGGCTTTCGCGATAATTTTTCCAACTTCAGTCGAACCGGTGAACGCGATCTTATTCACATCCGCGTGATTCACGATCGCAGCACCTGTGGCGCCAAATCCGGTCACGACGTTGACGACACCGTCCGGAAGTCCTGCTTCTTTCAAAATCTCACAAAGCAAGAGGCATGAAAGCGAAGTAGACTCGGCAGGCTTCAGAACCACCGTGTTTCCGCACGCAAGCGCAGGGGCGATTTTCCACGCCGCCATCAGGAGTGGGAAGTTCCAAGGAATAATCTGACCGACCACGCCTAAGGACTTCACCTGCTTCCCAGGAAACGCATGCTCAAGCTTATCAGCCCAACCTGCGTAGTAGAAGAAATGTGCCGCAACCAGTGGAAGGTCGACGTCACGCGATTCTTTAATCGGCTTTCCATTATCCATCGTTTCAAGAACCGCAAGTTCGCGCGAACGTTCTTGGATGACGCGAGCGATGCGATAGAGATAACGACCGCGCTCAGCGCCCGTTAATTTTGACCAACTCGTATAAGCCTTCCGAGCCGCCTTCACAGCGAGATCAACATCCGCCACATTGGCCTCCGCGATCTCCGCAAGTTTTTCACCCGTCGCAGGGTTTGTGGATGGGAAGTATTTCCCGCTCTGTGGCGCAACCCATTGTCCACCGATGAAAAGTTGATACTTGGATTTCAATTTTACGATTTCAGTCGATTCAATCGAAGGCGCGTAATCGAACACCAGTTTCTTGGATTCTTTCTTCGGGCTCATCTTAGATCTCGTATCCAGCTTCAAAGCTTTCGTAGACTTGGCCTTAGCGAGTGTTTTCGAGCCCGTTTTCACCACCGCGGATTTCGCGAGGTGTTTAGCCTTACCGTTTGTTTTTCCGTTTTTCTTCATTTCGAGTGTTGCCATATGGGTCTTCCCTCTTAGTCGAGCGAGAAAATACGGTCGTAGTAATACGAACCCGTGAGTTCTTTATAAATTTGTTTCAAGATATCGTTCACGATCGCGGATGCTCCGAAGCGGAAGAGATCCGGCGTCAACCACTCCGTTCCAAGCGTCTCGTTCACCATCACCAGATAGTGGATCGCCTGCTTCGAGGTGCGAATTCCACCCGCAGGCTTCATCCCGATTTTTTTACCGGTTCTGAGATAAAACTCTTCAATCGCTTGAAGCATGACCAAAGTCACAGGGAGAGTGGCTCCCGGCTGAACCTTACCGGTCGAGGTTTTAATGAAGTCGGCTCCCGCTTCCATCGCAATATCTGAAGCTAAACGCACGTGATCGAGTGAACCGATTTCACCCGTTTCCAAAATCACTTTCAGGTGAGCATCACCGCAAGCTTCTTTAATCGCAGCGATCTCATCAAAAACTCGCTGGTAGTCGCCCGATAAAAATGCCCCACGATTAATCACCATGTCGATTTCATCAGCACCTTCATCGACCGCGAATTTCGTGTCGCGAATTTTCACGTCGAGTGGCGCCTGGCCGGATGGAAAAGCGGTCGAAACGGAGGCGATGTGAATGCCGGAGCCCTCAAGCGCCTTCGCAGCTACTCGAACCATGGATGGATAAACACAAACTGCCGCAACCGAAGGGACTGGAGGTAAACCTTTTTTCGCAGCTGCCGCCTCAAAAAGTTCAGGCGGAACCGGATAGCGCGCCTTTTGGCACATCTGCCGAATTTTTCCCGGAGTGTCGGCGCCTTCGAGCGTCGTAAGATCGCACATCGAAAGTGCCGTGTAGAGCGCGGCTATCTTCGATTCTTTTTTAATGCTTCGTTTGGTGAAAGAGTCCGCGCGCTCGTTTGCCCCTACTTCATCAATGGGGTGCGCGAGAATCGCGAGTGGAGTCCGGTCTTCACGGCTTAGAGAAATCGTTCTCATACGTTTGAAATCCTTCTTGTTTTGAGAAAGGTCATGAGTACCAAGACCGACGCAATCTCGCCAGCCTCTAACCACATTCAAGGCGCGCATGCTTGAGATGCGTTTTCTTGGAATTTCAGCGCAAAAGAGCCAATACAGGCTGTAACGCGGCGCTTCTTTTAGGTGTGATGGGGGAGGTCCGACGGCTTTTTGTGTTTCCAGCGCCGATGCGTCCAAAGCCAGTAGCGAGGGTCACGCCGAATCTCCTCTTCGATTCTGGAGGTAATCTTTTCCACGATCGCGCCGTGAGCTTCGCGATTCGGTTCGGCGGTGAGATCTTCAACTTCGAAGGTGTACATTCCACGCGTGGTTTTTCGAATCACACCGAAAAGAACCGGGAGGTTACCTTCTTTTGCGTACTTCTCGACTCCGAACTGAACCCCGGTATCTTGATTCAAAAATTTTACCCAATGGGCTTTTCTTGGATCACCCGGCGACTGATCAATTCCGAAAAAGGTAGCCGTTTTTTTTGCGCCTGGGTTCTTAAAGAAGGCGGGAACTTCTTTCTTTGGCAGCATGCGGAGCCCAAATCTTTCCCTGGAAATACGCATTTTTTCGTCCATAAAGCGGTTCGAAAGAGGCGTATAAATTCCGACGGGAAGAGGACTGATCTGCTGAGCGATCGCCATCGCCATCCATTCCCAGTTGTTGTAGTGCCCACCCGCCACAATCACGTGACGACCTTCCTTGTACCAGCGTTCAAAGACTACTGGATTTAAGACCTTCATCCGTCGCGTGATCTCATCGTGCGAAATCGTAAACCCCTTAATGCTCTCGATGATCAGGTCGCAGAAATGCCGATAGAAGTGTGAGGCGATCGATTGAATCTCTTCTTCACTCTTTTCTGGGAACGAATTCCGAAGGTTTTGAAGAACGACCTTCTTTCGGTATCCAACCCAGCGATACCCCACCCAGTAGAGCAGGTCCGAAAAGCGATAAAGAATTTCCAGGGGCAGCCAGGAAAGGGGCAGGATCAGGACGTAAAAGAGGAATGGGGTCACAACGTATAACATACGGTAATTAAATGAGTATTTCAAATTATTGTGCCATGCGTTAATTTACTGTAATTTAGCCCCCTTATGTTCAAAAAACTCCTCTCCGTAGCCCTCTTCGCCTCCTCGATTCTGAGCCCGCTCGCGCACGCCGACAATGCGCAATGGTTCAAAAAGGTCCAGGAGATGATCCCCTACGGAAATTATTTCGGGCGGACAGCAGGACTTCTCATCAACAGCGGCTGCTCCATGAATCTGGCCCCTTCTGATAAGAACGGACTTTTGGTTTCGATGAAGAAATCGAAGCGACTCGATGTTTTGAACCTCAATGAAAAACCCTTCGGCGATATCCACGTCCTACCGACGGATGCACTCATTGGATATTCAGAAAGTCCTGCAAACCCTGTTGAAACGGACAAACTGGTCGCCTTCGGATTTAAAGCGGACGCCGTGAGCCCACAAAAATCTCTGGTTGTCGAAATCCTGAAACGAAATCGAGTTCGTATCACAATCGAAGTCATCGAACGAGGCGAGTTGAAGTCCACGAGCTGCGTATTCAGTCCAGACCGCGAAGACCGCGGAATCATGTAATTCTGTCGCAGCAGTTTCCTCTCATTTGCTTTCTTTACAGCGGACCCCTGCCTTGAGATCCTCTTCGTACACTTTTAAGGAGCGAATTCATGACGGCAAACGGAGTTGCTTTACGTGATCCCAGTCCAGAGGAACTCGTCCGACTGAACCGTTGGCGGATCTCTACTTTTTGGGTCATGCTGATCGGTTATATCGGATACTACTTAATCCGAGGAAACCTCGCGGTCGCCGTACCCCTCATCGCTCAGGAGTACAACTACTCGAACACCGAATTGGGACTCATCATCACATTTTCGGAACTGGCTTATGCAGCAGGAAAATTTACAACTGGGCCATGGGCCGATTCGGTCGGCGGAAAAAAGGTTTTCATCATCGGCCTTGCGGGTGGAATCGTATTTAACTTTCTCTTTCCACTCCATCACACGATCTTCTACTTCACTTTGATCTGGTGTGTTTGTCGTTATTTCCTTTCGATGGGCTGGGGAGGAATCGCAAAAACCATTGGCGAGTGGTACGAGCCCGAACGCATCGGAACCATGATGGGAGCGATCAGCATCAATTTCCAATTTGGAAGTGTAGCTGCGTCTCTCTTTTGTGGATGGTTAATCGCGCTCAACGTCGGTTGGAAGGGTCTTTTTTACATTCCAGCGATGATCGCGATCGGGATCCTGGTTTGGTCGTGGTTTGCATCAAAAGAATCTCCGCGGCAGGTCGTTCCGGGAGTTCGATTCGGAAAAAACGCAGGACAAAGAAAAGCAATTGCAGCATTCGATGCTGATGATCACAAAACACCTCCCCTGGTGATTGTGAAATCCCTCCTGAAAATTCCACTCTTTCAACAACTCCTCACCTTCAGCTTCTTCATTCACCTCCTTCGAAGTATTTTCCTCTTCTGGACGCCTAAATTTTTAGTCGATATGGGCATGGGGAATGTCGCAGCTGCAATGTCGTCAGCTATTTTTCCGTTCTTGGGATGCATTGGAACTATTTTTCTCGGCTGGTACACGGACCATTATTCAAAAAATGGCGACCGGACCCGCATCATGGCTTACATGCTCATCGGTCTTGTGGTGAGCTTGTTTGCGATTGGATTCTTAATCCCCTCTCGATCCGAATTTCAAATTGCGATGGTCATTCTTCTCGGCGCGTCTGGATTTTTTATGTATGGCCCCTATTCGATGACGGCGGGCTGTCTTTCGCTAGACATCGCGGGCTCAAAAGGAGCTGGCACTTGCACCGGAATGCTCGATGGCGTGGGTTATGTCGGTGGTGCGCTCGCGGCGTGGGGAGCGGGCGTCATGTCCGATCGACTCGGCTGGCAGGGTGTATTTTTCGTCCTTGGGTTAATCGCGATCATCACGGTCGCTTGGACATTTTTTATGAGTTTTTCTTATAGGAAGCGCTTTCTTCATGCACAAGCGACTTCCACCAGCTAAAATAATCTGAGATCGAGAACGATAGGAACATTTATGAAAAACACTTTATTACTTTCCATTCTGCTTGTTTCAGCCTGTGCAACATCGGGAGGGAACCATCCCCTTCATTCGACTTCGAATACCGTATCTCGCCCCGAAGTCCATGGCCACCGCGGCGCACGCTGGATGCGACCCGAGAACACTTTACCTGCGTTCGAGTATGCGATGGACGTGGGGGTCGACGTTCTCGAACTCGACTTGGGCGTAACCAAGGACAACATTCTCGTTGTTTATCACGACCAAATTTTGAACCCGGTCATCTGCCGATACAAAAGTGGAAAAGAGATCAAGAAACAGATTCCCATTCGTTCGCTCACTCTAAAACAAGTGAAGCAGTTTGATTGTGGAAGTAAGAAAAACCCACGTTTTCCGGAACAAGTTCCTACCCGCGGAGTTGAAATTCCTACTTTAGACGAACTTTTCAGTGCCGTGAAAAAGCATAAGAACGGCTCCCAGGTACGCTTTAACATCGAGATGAAGAGTGAATTTCAATTTCCAAGTTACGCACCTAAACCGGAAGAATTTGCAAAATTACTGCTCAACGCTCTCAAGAAACATCAGATGCTGGATCGCTCTATCATTCAATCCTTCGATATTCGCACTTTGAAAGCAGCACGTGAGATCGATGCGAATTGTAAAATTTCCGTATTGATCGAAGATCGACCTACAACGCCGCTGAAGGGACCAATTGAGGATCTGGCAATCACTTTATCTCGCTCTCCCCTTCGCGCAAATATTCTGTCCCCGAACCACGAATGGCTCACGGCTGAAGACGTTCGAGCGTTTCACGCTGTGGGAATGCAGGTAGTCCCTTGGACTGCGAATTCGGAATCCGATTGGAAAAAACTCCTAGAATTTGGTGTGGATGGAATTATTTCCGACAACCCGAAAGCCTTAATCGATTATCTAGGAAAACAGTTCCCGAATTCTGTCCCCGGAAGCAGAGCTCAGACTCTCATTCAGGGAACGGGTGGCATTTAAGCTCTACCTTGGACTTCAAACTGTAGTTGCTTCAGATAATCCCGCATGAAGTCGGCGCGGCACTTTCCTTCATCGCGACCGGCGCGCGTGCGAAGGGTTTCCGCCGTTTTGAAGAGCTTCACGTAAAAATGATCAATCGTGTATTGGAGATCATCCGGCACTCTCCCCTGCTCACAAAACGGATCCCGACCTTCATAAATGGGCCGGCGAAGAATTCCACCGACTAAAAACATTCGTGCAATACCGATTGCGCCGAGTCCATCTAACCGATCTGCATCCTGCACAATCTCGGCTTCTAAAGATGTGGGTTCGATTCGTGCGGAAAAACTGTGAGCCTCGATTGCATTTCGAATTTCAGGAAAATATCGATCGGGATAGCCGACCGATCCCAAATATTTCAGCGCCGCATCCGCGGACAATTTCGACGCTTGAGAGCGGCGTGGATCATTTTTCGGCACATTCACGAGGTCATGAAGCCAGGCTGCTGGAATGACAATCTCGAGTCTCGCATTTTCGCTGTGACAGAGCTCTTTCGCGGTTTTCACCACTCGCATGAAATGCGCGTGGTCGTGCGCCGGGTCAAAGCCGCCCGCCGCCTCACTCTCGTGCTGAGTGACCTTCAAGACATGTGCGCTGAAGAGCGCTTCCCAATCGTTTGCTGATCTTAATTCCATCGCTTATAGTTCTAACGATGCATCCATCTGTTCGCAAAGCCTTTATCACCTTTGGCATTTCCGCATTCATTTTGCTGGGCGGAATGGGTTCTGACTGTACCGACGAATCCAGTACAACCACTGCCTCAGCTCAAGCATCGTGCGCCACAGGCATCGTGCAGATCGGCATTCTCGATGGGATGCTTCAACGGCTCTGCGGCTGTACACTGGCCGGCGAAGAGAACGGAACTTATGTTTTACCCGGAACTCAGCTGAGCTGCACTCCTTCAGCGAATCCTGCAAAAGTATTTTTTGTTTTCATGAACCAGGCACTTCGATCTCAGATCGTACCGGTGGGAACGAACACTTTCCCACCAAGCCAAGTCTACGTTCCACAAGAAAAGCCTGTTATGAAAACTCATTTCGTACAAATGAGCGGAGCATCCGGCGCTACGTTTGATTTCAAGGATCAGTTTAATTCGACCATCACAGGCCAGATCACACTGCCTTAATTAGCGCTGACTATACTTCTGAACGAAGTTCCCAACATTCAAACGACCACACCGAGATTTTTTCTTTAAGCTAGCCGGGCGGTCAGCCCCCGCGCAGAGCATATTCTTAATCTCACTCGTCTCAACATAGGGATTCAATGAAAGGCCAAGGGCCAGCGCACCCGCAACTTGAGGCGCAGCCATCGAAGTCCCGGTTAACTCGCGATAGCTATGACCGAGATAGGTCGAAAGGCTATGAGTCCCGGGCGCGAACATGAAAACCGTGTTTTTCCCATAATTTGAACTTTTCGTTTTTGAATCCGTTTCGTCGGAGTTTCCGACCGCGATCACGCCTGGATAATTTGCGGGATAAGAGCGATTCCGATCTGTGTTTCTTCCGTTATTGTTCGCAGAGGCAACAAATAAAGTTCCGCTATCGGTCACCTGTCGAATCACCGCTTCCAAACAGTCGTTCCTGCCACTTCCCCCCCAGGAATTGGAGATCACATGTGCACCATTATTGAAGGCGTAAAGAATCGCTTTAATTGCGTTCGTCGTATAACCAGATCCCTGTTCGTTTAGGAACCTCACCGGCATGACTTTTACGCCAGGTGCTACACCCACTACCCCAAAACCGTTTTTTGAAGCTGCGATATTTCCAGCACAGTGAGTTCCGTGGCCCGTTCCATCGACAGGCGCCATCGGGCGATTTTCCACAAAATCCCACCCATGCACGTCATCAATGTAACCGTTTCCGTCGTCCACTCCGGGTAGGCCGTTTGCTTCTTTTTCATTCGTCCATACAGCATTTTCGAGATCCGGATGCGAGTAATCCATTCCGGAATCGACGAGCGCTACCACGATATCTCCCCGCCCCTCCGTGATCTTCCACGCGGCTTCAGAATTTGTGATCACGCGTGTGTACTGATCACCCTCAGGTGGAATCATGTCGAGCGCTTTGGAAAGCGAAGATGATTTCTTTTGCTCAGTGGGGTCTTGAAACAAGTCGGGCAGGCCCGATCGCGCGCCCGCAAAGCTAACACCGGGACAGACTTGATTCAGATTGATTTTGTTTCGAGGAGAAGCAGGAGAGTTAGCGAAGGAATTGAAGGAAAAACAACAGAGCAGAAGAAGAACCACACACAAATTTATAATTCTCACGCGAACCACCTCCATGCGGGACGTCTGAAAACTTCAGAACATTATTGAGTTCGATCCATGAACTCGACTGCCAAATGCGTACTTTTAGTTTAAACGATTTTTCGTTCGCAAAAGGCCTAGGAGGCATTTTTTTATGCGATTTTTGAGGGTTCCGACTTAATTCAAGTATTACTGTTGAAAATTTGTCGCTTTGAAAATCATCCGGGTAAAATTTTCTCGTTAAAGAGTTTCTCGGAACTCCGAAGAGTTCAATGTCGCCACAAAAGGCGCGATCGCTCTAGGAGGGACGAATCATGACAGCTAAAAACAAAATTCAAATCCAAAACATTAATAACAGCGGAGATGCCGCTAGCACCGTCGACGTTCTCTACCAAAAGATGGGAGATCGCTGGTATGCGTTCACGCACGTCGGTGAAGAAGTATTCGTCGGCTCTTTGACGGAAGAAGAAATTCTCGCCGCCTCTGCCGCCGAGAATTCGATCGAGAAATTGATTGAAGTCGCGTAAAAATTTTTCCACACAACCCAATCAAAAACTCCGCCCGGATCGCGATGAGACATCGGTGAACCGGGTGGAGATTGATTTTTTGCGTCAAAAAATTCTCGAGCGCGTTCAAAAAGCACCCGAAAAAGCCGCTGTGATTTTGAAGGATTGGCTCGACGGTAAGTCTGACGCCGCACGCACCCCGCCTAAGAAAAAAGTCGCTTGATAGCGACCCCCACTCCCCTGTTAGACTAAATGCAGCATAACGGGGGAAACACCACATGCGAAAATTTACGGATTATCAGAAGTCCTATGGAAGCGGAATTTTGCTCGGACTTTTTATCCATCTGCTCATTACGTCGCTCAGTCAAGCCGCGGATTCGTCGCGCTTACCCGAAGAGCAAGAGTCCCCAGACATGCTCGCCCGCGTCGATCGTCGGCCCGGTATCTTGGAGGAACCTTCAGAAGTTCCAACAGGCGATCAAGCGGAACTCTACACTCTTCTCAGCGAAGAAGAATAATCACTTTCCAACAACTCGCTTCGATTGAAATATTTTGGTTTAGACGAAGAACACGTTCACATCGCCGTTATCTTTTTGGGCGACTTCTGCATAGCTCTTCAAGAACTTCACGAACTCTAAATAGGCGTTATATGTCGATGAAGCAGGATCAATACTGCAACCGTATTTCACGTAACGGGAGCCATTTTGAACGGCTGGACGTGAGTTTTCGATCTTGCAGTAAACTTCGAGAAAAGAATCTTGGCTAAAATAAAGTCGAATCGGCATTTCGCCGTCATTCGTTGGGAACGGCTTATCGGGATTGAATGGCACTTGAAAGCCCAGACCACCCTCGGACAAGTCGACGAGTTCAATCTGATGCAGGGTCTTAGTACCCGTAACACCGTAAACTCCGAGAAAATGGGTCATGAAAATACGTTCCGTCTTTCGGCGCTTCTCTTCCATTCTCTGAGCGCGCACTTCATTAAAATCAACGACGGTATTATTGGTGGTAGTTCCTTTGGACATAAACGTATCTCTCCCTACAAACCTGTATCGGCAGAGACACGCCCTCTCCTGAATAGGAATTTTTCGCCGGACACTCACCCCACGTCAAAAGCCTGACACCTCAATCCACATATCCAGGTAACTCTAAAAGGCTCAAACAGTGCTCGTGGGCATCTTTCATGACCGTGACTATTTTCAAAAAAACATTTACTGCGACTTCAGGTCGCCATGATTGCTCGCGAAACGCGACATGGCTTCTGTTCGCGTAGCGAACAGGACCTGAAAGGCAGGAAGCCTGTGTCGCCAGGAAATTTTTTTTTGAAAATAGTCACGGTCATGAAGGATGCACCACTGTGCAACTCGCTTTTAGAGTTACCTGGATATGTGGATTGAGGTGTCTGTCGGTTACGGGCCGCGGTAGCCGGTGCGATCTCGGAAGTATTGATCGAGTTCTTTGAGATCCGGGTGGAAGCCGATCGAGAGCATCTCTTTGTATGCGGCTTCGGGGCTCCATTTTTGGACTTCAACGCGGTAGAGGCCGACCATGAGACCGGTGCGGTCTTGGCCGTGGTGGCAGTGGATGAAGATCGGAAATGCGCTCGGATCCTGCATCACCTTTAGAATTGAGTTCACTTGTGCGTCGTTCGGTCGGCGGTATGCATTCATCGGAGACGAGAAAGTGGTCATGCCGAGTTTGTCGGCTTGTTTCTTTTCTGGGTCAGCGTAGCGGGATTCGTTCTCGAGGTTAATGATGGTTTTAATCCCCTTGCTGGATAGCTCGATGACGCCTTGATATTCAGGACGCGCGCCTCGGAATAAACCTGCGACGACTTCGCTGAAGCGAAGAATACTATCCGCACTATTTGAGGAAGAAATCGCCAGATCAGATCGATCCGCATGTGAAACACCCGGCATCCCGCCGAGCACTAGAATCAGACTGAAAAGCTGAACACTGAAACCCTTCTTCATGAAAGCCCCCATTCGATTTGTGAAGAGCTTATGGCGAAAATCGAAACCGCAAAATCCACCCCGTCACAAAAGATGAAACCCTAACAATTCGCGCGAAATGAGACGCTCAGTTCCCCTATTATCGAGTTGGCTGGAAGAGTCCCCGCGGCCAAACCACGACCCGCCGCCCCAACCTTCAGGGCAAATCCATTCCTAGGGGGCATGTAGCCCGAAGTTAGAAAAGTATGAAAAAAACGGGAGTGAATCAGGTGAACTGAACGACTTCGCTCAGCTGATCAATCATCGTGATCAGCGAAATGAGACCCTGATGTTCAGGTGTTCCCATGTTGAGAAACTCAGCGCCGATACGGCGGATAACTTTAGAGTCATCCACTCGCATCACACGAACCTTCATCGGAATGTACAGGCTCTGGTTGAGGTAGAACTGAAGATCAAACTCTTCCCCGTGCTTCACAGGAAAGGCGTCGGGAGACTCACCCACGATGTCGTAATCGAATCCAACACCGCTATCGCTGATGTCGACGACTCGAAGTTTGTGAAACCCTTTTTTCGGAACAACCACGAAAAAGGAGAAGGATTCCATGATCGGGCGGCGCCTAGCGCCTCTGCGTTCTCTACCGTCTGCCATTGAATCTATCTCCTAGGAGCCACGCCCCGAGGAGGGACGCGGGTCGGGTTCTGTGGTGTAACAAATTTTGAAGGGGGTTGAACAGCCGGACGACCACCCTGAGGTGCGACTGGCTGAGGCGGTGGTGGTGCTTCCGCAGAAATTTCAACGGATGGCGCCGTCATCTGAACCGGTGGAACAGCCGCTTTAGGTGGGAATCCATTCGGGTCTGCACTTGCTGCCGAAACCTGATCGATCGCCGAACGGACAGCGTTAAATTGAGCATCGAAGTCCGTGCGGTATGCGGTCACTTTGGGTTCCAGGCTTCCAGCGGTGGCTTTCATCTGAAAAAGCATCTCTTGAGTCTGGTGAAGATCGCTTACGATCGAGCTCGCCTGATTCACGCCCGTATAATACTCGCCGTAATAATAATCATTGGCGAGAGACTCCCGAGTGATCGATGAGAGGCGACTCTTAATCTGGCCTTCGATCGAACGCCAGGTTTGATTAAATTTCGCCCATTCCTTCATCTGCGGATCACGAATCATTTGGCGTTTCAAACGGTCATAAATAGCGACCGTCGTCTGAAACTGGCTCTCGACAGTTTGCATGATCTGTTTTAGCTCGATCAGTTCTTGTGCGGCTTTCTGACCGATTTTATCGTGAAACTCCTTCAGGCGCGTGAAGTAACTCGAATCCTTTTGACCAATAAAGAGGCGCTTCGAATAGACAATGCGTCGGTCCTGCGGAAGATTCGTCGGGAGCTGTCGCGCAACCACGGCAAGGGTCGAAAGTTCCTTCATCACTTTTTCGGGCTGACCCTGCGGGGCTTCCATCACATAAAGCGTATATTCACCGCGAGGAATCGCTTTTCCGTCGGGATAGCGAAGCGCTTGGGTTTTTCCGACGCCTTTTTGAAGTGACGCCTGAATTTTTCCGGAGAATGACATCGTATTGAGGAGTGTGTTTCCCACACCTTCAGCAAAAACCTCTAACACCGCGCCATCAGACAGGTTGGAACCCACATAAAACTGGGGACTGAGTGGGTCCGCTTTCGAAAGAACAATCGCAACCGACGGACCTGAAGTCATCGGCGTCTTCGCAGCTTTTTTCAAAATTTCGTAATCTTCTTTTTCGATGTCTGGAATCTGGGGAAACCCAGCCATGAGGTCTTTTGCTCTATCGATCCAAACGGCGAGAAGACCCGCTTTCTGAAGACCGTAACTGAATGAGCCGAGCGCAACCAAAATCAAGAGCGCCTTAGCCGCACCAGAATTTAAAATGCTTTTTTTCTGTGGAGCTAATCCAGTTGCAGCCGCAAATTCGGCGTCCGTGAGCGAAGACCCGCCCGAACCCGCGGGGCGTGCGTAAATTCGTGGTTTAGAAACATCTCGCTTATCGATGTCCCCGATCTCGATGTGAGTGGTTTTTGTTTTCTCCTCAACGGGGCGTGCGGACTCATCCGGCGGTCCGGCAGGCACGGGAGGTGTATTCAAAATATCGGCGCGGGGATGAAACTCCGCGACTTGGTTCATCGGGAGCCAGTCCACCATTCCCTGTGCCCAGACAAATCCGGTGGCAGGAAGTTTACCTTGTGCGATTCCGTCTTGAATTTCCGCAACAGTGAACGGACCCTCATGATGATCGACGATGTAAATGAACCACTTCTTATCCATAGCTGTTGCGTTCATAATGTAGGTTCTTGAATTGATCTCGTTAAAGGTAGAGTTTAAGGGAAGCATCTATGGGAATCAAATGGAGCCTGATCCAAGTACCCGATCACCAAGGAGTCTTTCACGTCGGTGGAAGACTGGGAGCCGCGCTCGGGCCCGAAGCATTCGTACGATGCTTTGATCGATTGCACGGAAATCAGCCGGAGGTTCACTCCACCTGCGTGAATCGAATCACCGTCAAAGAATTATCGGAGGACGTTAAATCGAATCATGAACACGCGGCAAACACGCTCGCCGATGCGATGAAGTCCGCAAAATACAGCGTATTTGTCGGGGGTGGTCATGACCATGGCTATTCACAGCTTCTCGGAATCCGCCGTTCTCTGGGGGCGAAAGCCCGAATCGGATGCATCAACATTGATGCTCATCTCGATCTTCGTAAGCCAAATCCGTTGATCACCAGCGGCTCGCCCTTCTACTTGGCACTTGAGAACGGCATTATTCGGGGTGAGGACCTATTCGAGTTTGGAATTCAGTCCCACTGCAATCGTCCGGAACTTTGGGAATTTGCCAGGAAGCATGGCGTTAATATCGTAAAATTTGAGGATCTTCGTCGGAATACAGCGAACACACTTTTTCAACAAAGTTTGAAAAAACTCTCCGTTGCGTGTGATGTTGTTGTGGTTAGTTTGGACTTGGATGCCGCAGCTGAATGTTATGCGCCGGGCGTGAGCGCCCCGCAGAGCGAAGGATTCACTTCTTCGGAAGTGATCGAGTTCTGCGAGATCGCAGGATCGGATTCGAAAACGCTTTCGCTTGGAATTTTCGAGTTAAATCCAGTGCATGACCTTTCGGATCGGACCGCGCGCTTAGGTGCCACGGCCGCTCATCATTTCATCTCGAGCATCCTGAACCGAGGTTAATTTTTCCATGCAAGCCGCACTGATGATGACGGGAGCTGTACGTATGCCAAAACTTTGGGTTCTTGAAGATGATGAGGACGCAATTCATTTGTACGAAAAAGTTTTCACGACTGGATACACCACTCGGTATTTTAAAACTTTAAGCGAGCTAAAAACCGCTGCGGCCGATCGCACTCAAGCGAGGCCCGACTTACTCATCGCGGACCTTCATCTTCCGGACGGTGAGTTCTCGAACTTCGTCGATGGAAATGCTGCTTCGCTGGATATGCCATTTGCTGTCGTTTCCGCAAACGATGACTACAGCACACTTTCCACGCTCTTCAGAAAAGGCGCGAAAGACTTCTTCGTAAAGCCGGTCAATAAAAACGAAATTCTCTATAAGATCGAACGCATCTTGAGCGGAAATGGCGCGACTGACACGACGAAACCGAAATACAAAGATCTGACGCTCGACACGTTCTCTCAATCAGTCATGCGCGCTGGACGCGAAAAGTCGATTCAACTGACTCAGACGGAATATAAAATTTTGGCGCTCTTTTTCCGAAATCCAGATCGCCGTTTAAATCGGGAAGAAATCATTGCGGAAGTTTGGAAGAACGAAGCCCTATCCCCAAAAGCCTTCGACTTTCACCTCTCAAAACTCAGAGAGAAACTTCGTGATCTCATGGTGAAAATTCACTATCAGACCAGCGAAGGCTACTGCCTGACGATCGAATAAATTACATTCCACGCTTTTTTGCCGTTTTCATCCTCCTCATTTACAATGGTTGAATGAAAAAATTTCTACTCGCTATCGACGAAGGAACGACAGGGGTCACCGCTGTCGTGATGGATGAAGAACTCAACCTCATCAGCGAGGCGTCCGTCGATTTTCCACAGGTCTTCCCAAAGCCAGGCTGGGTTGAGCACGATCCAGACGAGATCTGGAAGGCTGTCGAAAAAACAGTGCGAGAGGCCACCACTAAAATCGAGATTTCGTCACTCGCTGCGATCGGCATCACCAATCAACGCGAGACGATTTGTTTTTGGGACCGCGCTACCGTACGACCCGTATCGAATGCAATTGTATGGCAGGATCGCCGCACAGCGGACGACTGTGCACGAATGAAGAAGCGCGGGCTAGAATCTAAATTTCGAAAAGCTACGGGACTTCTCCTGGACCCGTATTTCTCTGGAACAAAAGCCGCATGGGCGTTGAAAAATATTCCCTCCGTTAAAACAGCTGCTCAGGAGGGGCGACTTGCGATTGGGACGATCGATAGTTTCCTGGTCGCAAAACTCACATCCGGCGACGCCCACGTCACGGAACCTTCGAACGCCTCACGCACGCTCGCATTTCACCTGACTAAACGTCAGTGGGATAAGGACCTCTGTAAAACCCTCGGCGTGCCTCAAAACCTCTGGCCGAAAGTTCTTCCTTCGACCGGGCGCTTTGGCGTGACCCGTGGACTTTCCTTTCTTCCCGACGGAATTCCAATTACCGGGATTTTAGGAGACCAACAATCCGCACTGCTGGGTCAGGCTTGCTTGAATCCAGGTGAAGCGAAGTGCACGTATGGAACGGGCGCATTTCTTCTGATGAACACGGGGAAAAAGCCGGTTTTCTCGAAGCACCGTCTCCTCACCACGATTGCTTGGGCACTTTCAGAGAAAGATGTGACCTATGCCCTCGAAGGCAGCACCTTCATCGCAGGAGCAGCGGTTCAATGGATTCGTGATGAACTCCAGTTTTTCAAATCCTCGAGCGAAATCGAAGCACTCGCCCAGTCTGTTCCTTCATCGGAAGGCGTTACGTTTGTACCTGCTCTGACCGGGCTCGGCGCGCCTTACTGGAACCCAAAAGCGACCGGAATGATAACCGGAATTACGCGCGGGACGAATAAGGCACACATCGCACGCGCTGTACTCGAAGGAATCGCCTTTCAAATTGTTGATCTCCTGACAGCAATGCAAAAGGATCTTGGAAAAAAAATGAAGCGTCTGAACGTCGACGGCGGTGCTTCGGCAAACAACCTCCTCATGCAATTTCAATCGGATATGCTCGGAGTGGAATTGAAGCGACCGAAATACCTTGAAACCACGAGTCTCGGAGCAATCTTTGCGGCCGGTTTGGGCGCAGGCATTTGGAAATCAACTCAGGAAATTCACTCCACCTGGAAGATGGACAGGGCTTTTACACCCAAGGTAGATGCGAAAACGCGTAAGGAAAATCTCGCGCGCTGGGCGAAGGCGATCGAGCGGACGAATTTAAAATAATCGCATCAGGATTTCGTCATCTTGGTCACAATAGGACCCGCGCCAGATCGCGAATACGATCAATCGGAATAATCGTCAGACCGTGTTTGGCGTCTAAGATTTTCTTCGGAGAATTCGCCGGGACGACGACAGTCGAAAAACCAAGCTTCTTCGCTTCTTGAATTCGAACTTCAAGCTGCGGAACGCGTCTCACTTCTCCAGTCAACGCAAGCTCACCAACGAACATCCAATTTCCAGGAACCGAAGTTCCTTCGCTCGAGGACCAAATCGCAGCAGCTGCCGCGAGATCAGTTGCGGGTTCATTCAATTTCAATCCGCCCGACACATTAAAAAATAGATCCTTCTGAGATAATTGAAGTCCCATGTGGCGCTCTAAAATCGCAGCAAGCAGTGACAAACGCGAGTGATCTAAACCGACCGCCGTTCGACGAGGCATAGCGAGCGCGCTCGGAACTAAAAGGGCTTGAAGCTCGATCAAAAGTGGTCGCGATCCCTCTAAAGATGCAGCAACCGCAGTCCCCGACACGGATTCCTTTCGTTCAGACAGAAATAGGCTTGAAGGATTTTTCACTTCCTTTAAACCGTCTGTATCCATTTCGAAAACGCCGAGTTCATTCGTGCTGCCGAAACGATTTTTCACAGTGCGGAGTAGTCGATAACTCTGACCGCCCTCGCCTTCGAAGTACAAAACCGTATCGACCATGTGCTCAACGGTTTTTGGTCCCGCAATCGAGCCCTCCTTCGTTACGTGGCCGACGAGCCAAACGGCGACACCCGCAGATTTCGCGAGCATCATGAGTCGGCTCGTGATTTCACGAACCTGCGAAACAGATCCAGGAGCACTCTGAGAATAATTCGAGGTAAAGGTTTGGAGCGAGTCCATGAAGAGGACCTGTGGCTTCAACTCATGAACATCGGCGAACACGCGCTCGAGCTGCGTTTCAGCATCGAGGTAGAATCGACCTTTTCCATCGACTCCTAAACGTTTTGCGCGCGCCGAAATTTGATCGAGCGACTCTTCGCCCGAAACATACAAAATTTTCAGATCGGGATGATTGTTGATCAACCCTTTCGCGAGCTGTAGGAGCAGCGTCGATTTTCCAATACCCGGATCTCCGCCCAAGAGCGTGAATGCATCATGAACCATCCCGCCACCCAACGTTCGATCGAGTTCCGACATTCCAGTCGTCAGTCGAGACTTGGCGGTTCCCTCTCCGATCGCTTCTAAAGTGACAACAGAACCCGTGCCTCTAGGAGAGGAGTCGCGAAGCGTCTTGAATTCATCGCGAACCGAAGAAAGCGAACCCTGAACTGCCGCATGAGCCTCGGGCTTTTCCTCTTCAAAGGAGTTCCAGGACTCGCAGGTAGGGCAGCGACCCAGCCATTTTGCACTTTGGTGGCCGCAATTTTGACAGAGGTATTGAGTCCGAATTTTCATGTTTTATCCCCTATTTACGGCCTATCACGGAATTCGCAGGATTTCATGGTACACTCTTTATTAGGCACACTATGGCACGCGATAACGGCTGGAGCAGATTTAGGGAACGCGAAAAGGAACGGGCTGAAGAAGAGCACGAGGAGCTGAATCGTCCACTTCCCGGATCTAAGCCCGGCACCCTCCCCACCCCCGGCGCGCCAAAAACTCTCGCGAGCGACCTCACCCACACCAGTAATATGATCAATTCAAGCGTCCTTGCGACGATTGAAAAAGGTGAGACCTTGATCGAACAAATCCAAAACCTCTACACCATGTACGTCGCGGGGATGGAGCGTACGCCGCCGATTGTTTTACGAAAGCAGCTCGATGATATTTCCGTTCGGATTTCCCAGGCAGCAAAGCCAACGGCC
>CAYOJT010000017.1:11952-20014 GCA_964404365.1 uncultured Bacteriovoracaceae bacterium | reverse complement strand
TCCTCGGCAGTGAAATACCAAATCTTTGTTCCCACGCCGCCAGCACCACTGTCCGGGGTGGATTCCAAGAAGCCCTGCGAAAGTTCACCTTCCCAGGTTTTAAAGATCACGCCTTTTTTACTCATCTTTAAAATGGTTCCGACGCGATAGCCCTCAGCGTAGCTCCCATACATCACGAAGGCCGTTCCAGCGCCTAGGATGATAAAAATGAGGAGGACGAAGATCATCAGGTACCTTTTGAGCTTTTGCATCGTGGTCTGATTGTCTCGAATCCTCTCCTACCAGTCAACCGACTGACATGCAGATGGGAAATCTTCGCCCATCGAGAAGTCTCTTCGTTTACCCGATCCGTAACGTGGAGATTGAGAGCTTTATGAAACTAAGATCAAAACTTTTAGGCGTTCATCGAATCTGGCTAGGAAGTGGCTTCTTATCCTTTGGTTTACTCGGACTTTCGTCCTGTGCACTCCTGGGTCTCGATTGGGAACGAACCCCGACTGAGGACCCCATCACGCGCGCCATTCACACGCGGGACGTGATTTTAGGAATGAACACCGACGAAGTAGCGAACTCCTGGGGCGAACCCGTAAAGGTCGTTCGAAGTGGGACCGACAGCTCCGGGCGCGAACGCTGGGTTTACGTGGATGGCCTGTCTGCGCCTGGATTTCGATCTCTGGCAGAGAAGCGCGTGATTTATTTCGAAAATGGCGAAGTTGTCGGCTGGGAAACGATGCGTTAAACCCTGCAATCGACGCTTTGAGCCAATCGCTGTCCATGCTAGCGTGTTCTCACCATGGAAGCTCACTACGACTTTGAGAAACCCATCGTTCTTCTTGAAAAAAAGCTGACTGACCTTCGCGAGTTATCGAAAAACGAAGGAATGGATTTCCGAGATGAAATCCAGAGTCTCGAAAAAAAGGTGAAGACCTTAATCGAGGAGACCTATCAGAAACTCTCCCCCTGGCAATTAGTCCAGGTCTCCCGACATCCGAACCGCCCCTACACCCGCGATTTCATCGACGCGCTCTTTGAGGATTTTATGGAGCTCCATGGGGATCGAAATTTCGCGGACGATCAAGCCATCTTGGGTGGGGTGGGTACGTTTCGAATCGGCCCTACGGGCGAAAAAGTTCCAGTCATGATTATTGGTCATCAAAAAGGTCGTTCCACAAAACAAAAGATGGAGCGAAATTTCGGGATGGCTCGTCCTGAGGGATATCGGAAATCGATGCGGCTCATGCAGCTTGCTCATCGATCAAAAATGCCGATCATCACCTTCATCGACACTCCAGGCGCATACCCGGGTCTCGATGCAGAGGAACGGGGTCAAAGCCAGGCAATCGCAGAATCCATTCAGATGATGTTCGGCCTTGAAGTGCCGATCCTCTCCATCGTGATCGGAGAAGGCGGATCAGGCGGAGCACTCGCAGTCGGAATCGCAGACCAAGTTATGATGATGGAGTTCTCCACCTACTCCGTCATTTCTCCTGAAAGCTGTGCCTCAATCCTTTGGAACGACTCCACGCTCGCAGAACGTGCGGCTGAAAAATTGAAGATGGGCGCGCGTGAATTGAAAGGACTTGGAATCGTGGATTCGATCATTCACGAACCTTCGGGCGGCGCACACCGCGACTGGGCTGCCACTTTTGAAAATACTCAAAAGGCGATCCAAAAGAACTTAACACCACTTCTGAAGTCGATGAAAACTACCGAAGGTGTGAAAAAAATGATGAACGCGCGATTCGAAAAGTTTCGTGAGATGGGAAATTCCGCTCTCGCTCAAGCCCCGACCTCCCCCGATAGCACGTCAGAGGCAAACAGATGAGCTCGAGCCAAGTTCACTCCATGACGGGGTTTGGCCAGGCCGAAGGCGCGATCGGGGAACAAAAATACCGAGTCGAAGTCAAAGCGGTGAATCACCGCTTTTTGGATCTTAAGGTCCGTCTGCCTCGTGAACTTCAATCGGCGGAAACAGCCCTTCGCGCCGCACTAACCTCTCGATTCACACGGGGTGCGATTGATTTCAAAGTCGATCGAATGAATGACGCTGGAGCGACAGCGTCTCCGAAGGTACAGGTGAATCTTCCGGTAGCGAAGGCCTATTACGATGCGCTCTTAGAAGTGAAGAATTCCTTAGGACTTATTGAGAACGTGCGCCCCACGGAGATTGCGAATTTTCCAGATGTCTTTTCTCGCGGCAGCACGGAAATGACGGCCGAAGAGCAGTGGAACGCGCTCTCGCCCCTGATGAAACGGGCGCTCGACGGTCTCTCTGAAATGCGGATCCACGAGGGTGCGGCGCTCGTGAAGGTTCTCGTCGCCGCGACAGAAGAACTCGAAGAAAAGATCACGCTTCTTCGGAAGAAGCGTGAAGCCGTCACGGGAAAATATCCCGAACGCATCCGCGAGAAGATTAAGGGTATTTTTGAGGCTTACCCTCTCGAAGCGGGAAATATTCAAGCGATTTTAGAAAGCCGAATTTCGCAGGAACTGGCGATGCTCGCGGATCGTACGGACATCGAGGAGGAACTCACTCGCTTCCAAGGACACATTGACCACCTCCGAAAAATCCTGAAGGAAGGTGGGCCGGTCGGTAGAAAACTCGATTTCGTACTTCAAGAACTGAACCGCGAAATCAATACACTGGGTAACAAGGCTCAAGACTACGGCATGAGCGAAGAGGTCGTAGGCGTTAAGGTTCGGCTCGAACAACTTCGCGAACAGGTGATGAATCTCGAATGAGTAAACTCATCGTACTCTCTGCACCTTCAGGAGCCGGTAAAACCACCCTCTGCAAAAAACTTTTAGAGGAATTCGACGAACTCATTCTCTCGATTTCTACAACCACTCGTGCTCCTCGTGGCCGCGAAAAGAACGGCGTCGAATATTTTTTTGTGACGAAAGAGGCGTTTCAGAAAAAAATCGACTCAAGTCGTTTCGCGGAGTGGGCTGAGGTTCACGGAAATTTTTACGGGACCTCGAAGGATTTTATCGATCAGGCCCACGCGGACGGAAAATCTCTCCTCCTCGACATTGATGTTCAGGGCGCTGAGAGCCTGAGAAAATCTTACCCGCATCAGACGGTGACGATCTTCATTCGCCCACCCTCGATGGAAGAACTCGAAAAACGACTGCGTGCCCGCGGCACGGAAAGTGAAGATAAGATCCAGACTCGTTTAAAGAACGCAGCCACTGAAATGGGCCAAATGAATCTCTTCGACCACGTTGTGGTGAATGACGTGATTGACCGCGCGTATATGGAACTTTCGAAAATTGTACGAAAGGCGCTTCGCGGAGACCATACCGTGGGCCAATCGGGTAACCGAAATAGGATGCCCGGCTTAATGAAAGCGACTCGATGAAAACTGCCCAGGCCGCTTTTGATCAACTCATGACCTCGATCCGGGGATATTTCCCGGACGCGAATCTCGACATTATCGAGAAAGCGTACTTGTTTGCTGAGAAGCACCACGAGGGACAGAAGCGCGCAAGCGGCGACCCCTACATCATTCACCCGACCGAAGTCGCCGTCTCGCTGGCTGATATTCGGATTGATCTGCACTCGATCGTTGCGGGTTTACTCCACGACACAGTCGAAGACACGGGCGCCTCGCTCGAAGAAGTGGAAGCGCTGTTCGGTAAAGACGTTCGCGAACTCGTGGATGGCGTCACAAAACTCAATAAAATCACCTTCCGCACCAGCGAAGAAAAGCAGGCTGAGAACTTCAGAAAAATGATTCTCGCGATGGCAAAAGACATTCGGGTCATTCTCGTGAAACTTGCTGATCGCTTAAATAATATGAGGACGCTCAAGTACCTCTCAAACGAAAAACAGCAGCGAATCGCACAAGAAACTTTAGATATTTACGCCCCAATCGCAAACCGTCTCGGTATCGGCTGGATCAAGGGCGAGCTCGAAGACCTCTGCCTCCGATTCCTCCACCCCGACGTTTATTATAAACTCGTTGAGAAGGTCGCCAAGAAGAAGGCCGAACGCGAAAAGTTTATTGATAGCTTCGTTGAAACCCTCGATGAACAGCTCAAGGAATACGAAATCAAAGCTCAGATCGTCGGTCGCGCAAAACACTTCTACTCCATCTTCAAAAAAATGGAGCGCAGGAAGGTCGATTTCGATCAGATCCATGACTTGATCGCGTTTCGAATTTTGGTCGATAACATCACCGAATGCTACAAGGCCCTCGGGGTGATCCACGCAGCATTCAAGCCGGTTCCCGGTCGATTTAAAGATTATATCGCGATCCCGAAGGCGAACTCTTACCAGTCCCTCCACACCACGGTGATCGGCACAGATGGCGATCGAATCGAAATTCAAATTCGAACCCACGACATGAACTCCATTGCAGAACGCGGGATCGCGGCGCACTGGAAATACAAAGAAGGAAAGTTTGAAACTTCTTCCCGCGAGAACGTGGACTGGGTGAACCGGCTCCTCGAATGGCACCAGGAACTCGGTGATCCAAACGAGTTCTTAGAAACCGTGAAGATTGATCTCTTCGCTGAGGATGTTTTCGTATTCACACCAAACGGCGAAGTGAAAGAACTCCCTCACGGCGCTACCCCACTCGATTTCGCCTACGCGGTTCACACGGACGTTGGAAACAAATGCGTAGGAGCTAAGGTGAATGGGAAGATCGTCCCGCTGAAATACCGCCTGAAGTCGGGCGACACCATCGAGATCATCACAAGCCCCCAAGGCCAGCCGTCGAAAGACTGGCTCAAAATCGTTCGCACCTCGCGCGCGAAGGCTAAGATCCGGGCCCTCATCAAGGTTCAAGAGCGCGACAAGGCTCTCGCCATCGGGAAGGATCTCCTCGAAAAGGCTCTCAAAGCTTACGGCATGAACATGAATAAGCTCGAAAAGGCGGGAGAACTCCAGAAAGCGATGGAGCCGCTTTCACTCCGAACTATCGATGAGCTTTATGTGGGCTTAGGCTACGGACGCCTCATGATTGAGCGAGTGCTTGAGCACTTAGTGCCGAAGGACCTCCTTGAAAATAAGGTCGAACAAGCAAAAGCCCAGGACGAAAACTTCTTAAAACGCGTTCTGAATACGGCTCGCCGTAAGAACGACTCGAAAAATGCCATTATGGTCGCAGGCACGGATGACGTGATGATTCGTTTTGGCCGCTGCTGCAGCCCACTGCCCGGTGATTCTATCATTGGATTCATCACGCGAGGCCGGGGCGTTACGGTTCATACCGCGACCTGCACGAAAGCGCTCGATAACGATCAGGAACGCCGCGTGGACGTTCAGTGGAATCGCTCGGCTTCTGGAACGGGTATGAAGCGCCAGGTTCGAATCCGAATCTTTTGTTTGGATGAGGCAGGACTTCTCGCTTTGATGTCTCAGACCATTACAGCAAATAACGTGAACATCACTTCAGCAAATATTCGAACAACCAAAGACAAGAAGGCGATCGCGGTCTTCGATATTGAGGTCACTGATATCGCACAGCTCATCAAGGTTCAGAGCGCTCTTGAGGGCAAGAAGGGCGTTATTTCGGTTGAACGGGTTAAGTCCTAATCAGCCCTAGATCAAATGACTCAAGAGTCGCCGATTACGGCGCCCAGACTGACTCTGGCGGGCGAAGATTCCGCGACAGAGCCGCATCGAATTCCTGCCTGCGGCGACGCTGAGAGCCTTCTAGTCCCTCGCGAGCGGCATTCTGGTCACTCTTCTGCTTCTTCTCTTCGTCTTTGAGCGCTTGGTAGAAAATCTTACGGCGCTCGATGAGATCATGCATATAAGCGCGACGCTCCGGACCATGAATGTTCTCTTCAAAGAATTTCCTACGAGCCTGTTTTTCACGCTCATCAAACTCTTTCTTACGATTCTTTCGGTCCTGGTTGGCATCCTTCAATTCTTGTTTTTGACGATCCTTCAAGTCTCGGATTTCAGCCAAGAGCTTCTTTTGAAAATCGCGTCGGAGTTTTAAGGACTCATCTTTTGAGACCTGAGCCACTACCTGGTCGGGACTGGGCGGAGGAACTTCACTCGTGCTTGAAACCTTACGTCCGCTCTGGGTCAGAATCAGAGTATCAGCGATGTGCTCACGCTCGGCGGTCGTTTCATTTTTAATCGCAATCCCCGTCGTGAAGAGAAGGTCTACCTGCAGTAAAGCTAAAATTCCGAATAAAAATCCAATGCCTGCGGGAAGTCGTGTTCGGAGTTCTGAAAAGCGAGGGTGTCTCATGTGTTCTATGAGTTTAAAAAAAAAAGGCCCCGAATGGAATCTCCATCCGGGGCCCAAATCCAAATTTAAATTAATAAATGACTTGAACTTGCGAGATTTTGAAGCCCCAACGCGTTTCGCTAGCGTCGGATTTCAGACGCACGATCGTCTTATCTCCATCGGTGTAGTCGGCTTGAATATTCGCTTTACCTTCACCGGTAAAGGATTCCGATACTTCACCACTTGGAGTTTCGATCGACACCGTGTCATATCCGGTTTCGAGTTCAACCTTGTCAAAAAGCACACGGATGTACTTAGCGCCAGGAACGTTGATTTCGAAGGTCTGGTTTGCGCTATTGAGGTACGGGTGCGCGCTCTCAACAGCGTATGGGATCGTTTGCCAGAGTGACTCTTCAGGTTCAGTCGAAGGTGGCACGAAGTTCGTGTAGGCATTGTTGATGTCTGCACGACCTTTCGCGACCACTTTAGACTTCAGCTTTCTGAGCGGATCCGAAGTTTTCACGAGGAGATCTTTGATGTCCTGATACGTGTAGTTCGGATTCGTGGACCAGAGAAGAGCTGCCATCCCAGAGATGTGAGGGCAAGCCATCGAGGTTCCGCTGTAGCTTCCGTACTGTCCGCCTTTGAGGGTGGAGTACACCGCAACACCAGGAGCTGCGACGTGAACTTTCGTTTTACCGTAGTTCGAGAACCAAGCGAGCTTGTCTTGGTTGTCCGTTGCTGCAACTGCAATCACGTTAGCTACTTCGTAGTTCGAAGGATAGTTTTCTTCCGTGTCGTTATCGCTACCGTTGTTACCCGCAGCCGCCACGAAGAGAATGCCCTTTGCCTCAGCTTCTTCGATCGCTTCTTTCAAAGCTTCCGAATAGCCTCCGCCACCCCAAGAGTTGGACATGATTTTCACGCCCATTTTGGTTGCGTACTTGATCGCGCCCACTGCGCCGTCCAAGGAGCCGCTTCCGCTTGCGGAGAGGAATTTCACACCCATAATGGAGACGTTCCAGTTCACGCCGGTGATGCCGATTCCATCGTTCCCTTTTGCGCCGATCGTTCCGGAGCAGTGGGTTCCGTGGTTGTGGTCATCGAGAGGGTCACCGGTAACCGTTGGAGCGTTCGCAAAGTTTGCGCCGTGGATATCATCGATCACGCCGTTATTATCGTCGTCGATGCCGTTACCCGCGATTTCAGCTTTGTTCGTCCAGACGTTATCTTTCAATTCTGGGTGGTTGTAATCCACACCCGTGTCGATCACAGCGACCAAGATGTCCTTCGAGCCGGTGATTCCAGCATCCCAAAGAGGTGTGACATTGATATCGGAATCAGCTGTACCGGTTTGGTTGATGCATGAACCGCCGTTAGGGTCTGGAACGCAGGTCACTTGACCCGTGTTTTTCATATCCCATTGTTTTGCGAATTCTGGGTCATTCAAGAGAGCTTGGACTGGCTCCTTTTCGCCTGGAGCAAGAAGGGTGTGATAGATGAAGTTCGGCTCAGCGTAGCGCACAAGTGCGTTCGAACGGAGCTGAGAAATCACTGCCTCGGTTTTGCTTGCATCACGAATCTTCACTTTTTGAATCGTAGCGTCCATGGGAAGGCTCGAAATCGCAGCGACTTCGTCCATTCCGAAAACTTGGGCGATCGAACTCTTGAGAAGAGTCTGTGCAGAGAGATCAGCAAAACCGTGGTTCATTCCCACGATGATCTCGCCCGGAACAGCTTCCGGTGCTTTATGTTTAGTGAACAACCCACCTTTTGGAGCCGAACCGGCGCCAAAAAATGTGGCCTGAGCTGAAACTGTAGCGAGAGAAAGTACAGCTACCAGAACGGTAGCTAGGGAACGAGTACGG
>CAYOJT010000017.1:0-11942 GCA_964404365.1 uncultured Bacteriovoracaceae bacterium | reverse complement strand
AACTTCATGCATCCTCCTTGAGCACTGTTTTTTTAACGAAACGCGGAAGCCCCAAATCCTTTTTACTGCCGCGACTTCTCAGTTGGATTCAATTCATCGACTCCAACCGCGGGCATCGTTCTCATCCTGAGAAGCGATTGGGTTCTTGCCTTCATCAACACAGACCTCGAACTACTAGCGTTTCGAAACCTGAGGTATGAAGGAGATCCGATCTTACCCGGCCGATTTTTCCTATCAGCATAGGAATCATATCGTGAGTGCCAAAACGGTCAATTGGGGTAGGAAAATAATTCTAAGTTTATGAAAGTGAGCGTGGCAAAGAATTCAACGCAGGTTATTGAAAGATTTCCGTGTCGCTCCATTCGCGACGATCTTTCACACGCAGACTCGGCGTCGCGCGGCCACGGAAGCGGTTAATCTCGGGAATGACTGCCCAAAGTCCCGCATCATTCGTCGCGGATTCAAAAGATTCTTCGCGCTCTGCAGCATGAAACCAAATGGCTTCCATGAAGATTCGATTTTGGGAAGGTGTCCCAACTGGCGTGAGACTGAGCTTCAAATGCCGGCCCTTTAAGACCTGATGAGAAGCCGCCTTTGCTCGCAAAACAAAAACGGGTTCCGGATTTCCAGGACCAAAAGGTCCCAGTCTCTCAATTTCCTGCAACGTCTTGAAATCGAGCTCTTCCATTTTCGATTCGCCTTCAGTGAGAAGAGGCATTGAATCACCACTCTCCAGTACAAGCGCTCCGACTGCATCATCAAAAGCCGTGATGAGTTTTTCGAAATTTTCGAGTTCCACGGAAAGGCCTGCTGCGTACTTATGTCCGCCGAAGCCCTTCAGGAGCGGCGCACACCTTTGTAGTGCAGCCAAAATATCTTTTCCGCCATAACTCCGAACGGAGCCTTTTCCAAAATCGTCACGAAGCGCGAGGACTGCTGCTGGTTTCTGAAAAGTTTCTGTAACTTTCGAAGCGACGATTCCTACAACCCCTTCATGCCAGGATGAATCACCGACTAAGATGGCGTGCTGGTAGAGGCCTTTTGCGATCCCCTCTTCTACTCGCGTGCGGACCTCATCCCAAATTCGATTCTGGAGGTCTTGGCGCTCCTGATTCAGCTTCTCAAGCTCAAAGGCAAGATTCGTCGCACGAGTTAAATCCTGCGTCGTGAGCAGCTCTAACGCGTGTGAAGCGCTCGACATGCGGCCCGAGGCATTAATCCTTGGACCAATAGCAAAGCCGAGGTGAGACGGGCTCACGTCTCGGTGAGCGATTCCAGCGCTCTCGAGAAGAGCCGCAACTCCCGGCTTCGTCGTCTGTTTTAGAACGTCAAGTCCATGACGGACCAGAATGTGGTTATCGCGAACGAGAGGGACCATGTCGGCTGCTGTCGCCATCACAACCAGATCCAAGTGCTGCTTTAGATTCGGTTCATTTCCGGGAGTCCACCACTGGCGCTTCCGTCCCTCGGATCGAAGAGCACGACAAAGGTAGAATGCTACTCCACATCCGCAGAGTTCCTTAAGTCCCGAATCGTCGTCGGGGCGATGAGCATCGATGACCGCATAGGCGCCTGCTGGAATCCCACGGACGTCGTCCACGTGGTGGTGATCCAAGATGATCAGATCGATTCCGAGCGCTTCAGCCTTAAGAGCCGCATCGAAACCAGTAATCCCACAGTCCACCGTGACCAAAACCCGAACACCGTCTTTCGCAGCATCCTCGACGGCCTTTACTCCTAAACCGTAACCATCTCTAAATCGATCGGGCTGAAGTGCATCGAATCGGAGCCCGAGTTCTCGAAAGAAACAAGAAAGAAGTGCCGCTCCCGTCGTTCCGTCGACATCGTAATCGCCGTAGATACGGACCTGGTCTCCGCGCTCTTTCGCAATCGCCAGCCGCTCGACCGCCTTATCCATGTCTTTTAACTTCATGGGGTCAGTGAGTTTTTCGAGTTTCGGGACTAAGAATTCTCGGATCTCTTCCGCGGTTTTTAATCCGCGTGAAAGACAAATCCGAAGGGTCATGGGAGAGAGGCGCGTCTCTTTCGCAAGACTTTGGATGAGAGCTTCACCACCCTCATTCTTCCAGTCTTGTGATCGGAGACTCCATTTTCTCATCTTTTAGGCACTACTCTCTGATCTGAATCAGTCTTGTTGGAACTTAGGCTCCGAGCGAACGGCATAGTTTCTCTTCTTTTTGCCGTATTTTCCGCTCGCTTTAAGTTTTGCTTCGCGTTTCGTGGTGTAGTCAGTCATGTAAACAACGAACGCGCTCGCAATGAAGATCGAGGAATACGTTCCAACAATGATCCCGATCATGAGCGTGAACGCGAAATCTTCGAGCGCTTTTCCACCGAAACACCAGAGCGCAAAAACCGTCAGGAACGTCGAAAGGGATGTCATGATCGTTCTACCGAGAGTTTCGTTGATCGAAATATTCACGGCTTCGTGAATATCAAGGTCTGGTCGCTGGTGAAGGGTTTCACGAACGCGGTCATAAACGATGATCGTGTCGTTGTTCGAGTAACCGATCAAGGCTAGGATCGCAGCCAAGATCTGAAGGTCGAATTGTTTTTGCATCAGGATGAAAATCCCGATTGTGATCACGGAATCGTGAATCAATGCGAGAACGGCTCCTGGTGCGTAGCGAGCATCAAATCGGATCGCAACGTAAAGCAGGATGCAAACAAACGCGTAGAACATCGAGAGAAATCCCGACATCCGAAGTGATTCACCGGCAGCAGGCCCAACAACGTCAACGCGTTGAATTTCGTAGCCCGTGCCTCCAGGCACCGTGGTTTTCAGAATCGTCTCTACTTGAGCCGAGATTTGATTCAGGCTGTGTTCATCGCCTTGAGCTTTAATGAAGTAGGTGGAATCCTGCGGCAAGCCCACTTGCTGGACCTTGAAGGATTTCAGCCCCCCCTTTTCCAAAGCGTCGCGGAGATTTGAAATCTGCCAGTCGCTTGGGACTTTCACTTGGACTTCAGCGCCACCCGTAAAGTCGATGCCATAATTCAGCCCTTTTGTGAAAAATGCAGCCAACGTTCCCAGCATAAGAACGAGCGAGATACCCACAAAGAGATTTCGTCTTCCGACGAAGTCGATTTTCGTATTCGGTTTAATGAGTTCGAAGAACATTTGCTCTATTCCTTTTATCTTAAATACTGAGTGTACGGTTAGGCGCGGATTCAACGCGCTTCAAATACCAGTCCATTAATACTTTCGATGCGAAGACGGCCGTGTAGAGCGTCGTCACAATCCCGATCATCATGGTGACGGCGAATCCCTTGATAGGGCCCGTTCCATAAACCATGAGGATGATCGCAGCGAGCGCGTTCGTCACGTTCGCGTCCACGATCGTTCGGAAAGCTTTTTGAAATCCACTTTCGACGGCTCCATGGTAGTTTTTCCCAGCTCGTATCTCTTCTCGAATCCTCTCATAAATAACGACGTTCGAGTCGACCGCGATACCCACTGTCAAAGCGATACCCGCGATCCCTGGAAGCGTGAGCGTCGCTTCTAGGCCGACGAGACACGCAATCACGAAAATCACGTTAAACACGAGCGTCACGACCGCGATCAATCCCGAAACACGGTAATAGACCGCTACGAGCAAGAACACGAGGAGCGCTCCAATGAGTGCTGCGTGAACGCCTTTCGAAATCGAGTCCTGACCGAGCGATGGTCCAACAACCCGCTGTTCTAAGAAATCGAGCTGCGCTGGAAGTGCGCCCGCGCGAAGAACCGTCGAGAGGTCTTTTGCTTCTTGCATTGCTTTGTCGCCGTTTGTGGAGCCCAAAGTAATGCGCGCCTGACCGTTTGGAATACGCTCATTCAAACGAGGTGCCGAGTGAATGACGTTATCGAGGACGATTGCGAGGTATCCACCGACGTTATCGCCAGTGACTTTCGCGAACGATTCCGTTCCTTTTGGGTTAAACGAAAGCGACACGTTCGGACGTCGGGTTTCGTTATCGAAGCTCACGCCTGCGTCCTGGAGGTCATCGCCCGTCACATCCGCACGTTTGAAGAGTAAATACGGAATGCGTTGAGAAGTTTCAGCTCCCGAGAATTCCTTTACACGTTCAAAAGCGATTTCGGAATCTGCTGGAATTTTTCCTTCGGCTTTTTCGTTGATGAGTTTCGCGTACTCGGAAAATTTCGTACGACCCTCGATGTATTGAATCTTGTTTTCTTCTTCGATCTTCTGAACGAGTCCCGCGACTTGAGCAGGCTGCATCGCAGTGTTCACGATCTTAAACTCAAGGCGCGCAGTCCGGCCGATGAGTTCTTTTGCGCGATCCACGTCTTTCACGCCAGGAAGCTCAACGACAACACGATCTAAACCTTGTGAAGTGATTGCAGGTTCCGAAACACCGAATTCGTCGATCCGGTTACGGATGACTTCGATCGACTGAGCGAGCGTTTTGTCTTTCAGTTCGACTTTATATTCGCGCGAGAGACCCACGCGGACGATTCCCGCATGTTCTTCCACTAAACGAAGAGAAGGATAACGATCTTTTAAGAAAGTTTTCAGTGTTGCTGAATCACCATCAAACGCAACTTCGACCTGAGGATCGTCTGGGGAGGTTTTATCGCGAAGAGGAGTATCTGATTTTACGGTGATGCCTTTTTCTTTCAGCGGCGCCTTCAAACCCAACGCTTGACGCTCGACCACATCGCGATACACGCGATTGAAATCCACACCCAAGACCATGTAAACGCCACCTTGCAGGTCGAGTCCCATGTTCACTTTTTGTTTGACGGGGAATTTCGAAGTCGCAGGATCTAAACCCTTAATAGTCGGGTAAATGTAGATCACACCCAAGACGACCGAAATCATCAGAACCGAAAACTTAATCCACCAGGACTTGGACATAGACGACGAGCTACCTTTCGAGAGGAATGCCTTGACTACCTAATAATACGGTACGGTGTGGAGTTGAGCGACTTAAGCCGTGCCGGTAACTTCGGGAAGTTTACCGTTCACAACGTGAGCGACTTGGCTCTTCAACATTTTCACGCTGACATCGCGATCGATTTGGAGAGTAACGACTCTGTCCGTAATGCCTTTAACTGTGCCAAGGATTCCGGAAGTCGTCAAAACTTCATCCCCTTCTTTCAGGGCTTTGAGCATCGCTTGTTGTTCTTTTGCTTTCTTCTGCTGAGGGCGAATCATGAAAAAGTACATGACACCGATCATCGCGGTGAATGGGACGAGCATCGAACCCATGCCTGGAGCCTGCTGTGCTCCATCCGCTGCGGATGCGGTCGTGCCGGCTGGAACGGCAGGGTTATCTGCGAATGCGAAATTTGAAATAAAAAGTGCGATTGAGGCAAACAAGTTCTTCATGAGATTTCCTTCTACAGTTTCTCGCCAAAGCCGCCTTCGGCTTACGAGTTAACTACTGGGTTTCGTTTGGGTTCTTAAGGAATAGAAGGTACTACGCCAATCGTCAAACCGATTCTCTAAAATCGCCTGACGCATCTCTCGCATGATTCGGATGTAGTAGGTCAGGTTGTGAATCGAATTCAGCTGCGCCGAGAGGGCTTCACCTGAAATGTAGAGGTGACGCAAGTAGGCACGAGAGTATTGGGTGCAAGCTTCGCAGTCACAACGCGGGTCAAGCGGCTTCGAGTCGTCTTGATACTGCGCGTTCTTTATATTCACCTTACCTTCACTCGTAAAGAGCTGGCCGTTTCGAGCGTTTCGGGTCGGCATGACGCAGTCGAATAGATCAATTCCGGCTCTGACCCCCTCAACGAGGTCCTCAGGCCGCCCCACACCCATCAGATAACGGGGTTTATTTTCGGGCATGAGAGGCGCCGAGAAATACGCCATCTTCTGCATCATTTCTGGGGTTTCACCAATCGAAAGCCCCCCAATCGCAATTCCATCATACGGAAGGGCTGAAATATCACGAGCCGACTCCACCCGGAGGTGCTCGTAGAGTCCGCCCTGAAAAATCCCGAACCGCTGCTGATGAGGTTTCAACGGAACATCGAGTCCCCGCTTCGCCCAAGCGACGGTCCTTCGCATCGCCGCTCTCACCTGATCTTCGGTCGCGGGATATGGCGGACACTGATCAAACGCCATCACGATATCTGACCCAAGCGCTCTCTGAATCTCCATCGAGAGTTCGGGCGTGAAACGGTGAGAAGATCCATCGATATGGGACTGGAAAGTCACGCCGTCGTCGTCGATTTCGTTCAGTTTTGCGAGAGAAAAGACCTGAAAACCTCCCGAGTCTGTCAGAATCGGTCGATCCCAGTTCATGAATTTATGAAGGCCGCCGAGTTCCTCGACCCGCTTGTGTCCAGGCCTGAGATAGAGGTGATACGTATTTCCAAGCACGATGGCCGCGTGCATTTCCTTTAGGTCCCGCGTGCGAACGGCTTTTACGGTGCCCGCGGTTCCGACCGGCATAAACATCGGGGTCTGGATGGTTTTTGGAATACCATCGTGACCCGGAAGTGTAATGGTGGTCGCGCGCGCTCGCGAGACACCTTGATCATCTTTCAGGGATTTTTCGATTTCGAGTTTAAGAGCCATCGGAAACGGATGTCTCCCATGGAAAAGCGGTGGCCGTCAACTCAGTCCAATTCAGCTCAATCGCAGTTCTCTCTTCTTCTATTTCTTCTTCGATGGCGCCTGCGGAGGTGACTTTTCAGGAATCACGGATCGGGTCAGGGTGATTTCGTCGATATTAAAGGTCAGCTTCGCTCCCGGACGTAACGAATCTTGCTGGCCTTGCGAGAAAGCGGCGCGATTTACTTTGATCGTGCGCCCATCTTCGAGCTTGAGCACGACTGATTTTTGATCAAAGGATTCGACTGCGCCCGTTACGCGTTCAATTCCGATCGCGTGGGCTGACATACAAATCAAAATAGAAAGAAGTCCTAAAATGAAGTGTTTCATCGTCGATCCGCCCTCAATTAAGTTTGGTCCGATTCAGTGCCCTTTTTCTTAGCGTTATCGCCATCGCCATTGCCGTCACCGATTCGTTTTTTCGCAGCGATATCCGGGTGCTGATCCATCATCATGTCTTCGTCGGCGATACAGTTCGTGATGTTCTTACAATTTCCGTTGTCGTCGGCGTTGCAGAATGCGAGGCCGCCACCCCGTTTCTCTGAGCCTGCGAAGCCATGCCAGTAATTTTCATACTTTCCATAACAAACATTTGGGGATGCACAGCCAGCGGATTTCGAAATCTTTTTTGGCGCTCCATCCGCCCATTCCTGGCGAGGATTAAAGGATCGTCTACCATCATCATTGAGCTTCGGATTATCGACCGTCGTGAGCTCATGAGTACCTGCGCGACAAGCATCCGCGCTTGGACAAGCATCGCCATTGGAGTTACAAACGACGACTTCGGTTCCCTGCATTGTGCCGCGATAATAGCGTTCGGCCATCCCGACACAAACATTTGCGGTCTTGCATCCATGGGTTTTGACCACGCGATAGACAGAATCCTGCTGCCACTTGAAATAAGGAACATCGGCATGAGCCGAAGCTGCAAAAACTAAACCCAGGCAGGCCACACGAAGCATCGAAATCATAAAACATCCTCCAACGGGCGCATGCCCGGTCTCCCTACTTATTTTGTATGGTAAATGTGCTGTATTCCAGCGATGATTTCTTGACGGAGAAACACGTTTGACCTGCATCGGTCCCATCGACTTACTGCTCTATCTGATAAACCGCGGCGAATGCCGTGATTTTCTCAGCCAAACGTTTATGGCTGACGGAATCCCACCTTGGAAAGACTATCTGATCGCACTCGGGCTCACGCTTCTGATCGAAGCGCCCATCTATGCTTTTTTTCTATGCCCCGAGTTTAAACGCAGAAAATTGCTTCTCGTTGTCCTTTTCATTAACTTACTGACCCATCCAGCGGTCTGGTATCTTTGGCCTTCATTTTTGTCCTCCATGGGGGTGACCATTGGCGGATACCTCGCCGTCAGTGAAATTTTTGCACCTGTCGCTGAGATGCTCGCTCTGAAGTTTGTTTTTCGCGTGAATACGAAAAAAGCGATTCTCGGCGCGACTCTCGCCAACCTCGTCAGCTGGTGGGTCGGGATCTACCTACTCGCTCAGCTCACTCCTTCGTGACCCTCGAGCACCAAAGCGGCAAGCGACAGCATTTTCTTCCGATCAATCGGTTTCTCAATCAGATCAGAGGCCCCCTTGCGAATCGCCTCCTCTTGTGTCAAATCGGCGAACCCCGTCAGCAGCAGCACAGCGGGAATTTTCGGATGAATCTTTCTGATATTTTCAAGGAGCTCTACGCCATTTCCATTTGGCATCCGAACGTCGGATAGAACAAGATCAATAGCATGATTCCGAATGACATCAATCGCCTCATGACCACTCCCCGCCTCGAAAATTGTACACCCTCTTTTTTTAAATTCTAAAATCAGAGTACTACGGAGGTCAGGATCGTCATCGACAATCAGCAACTTCGCGCCGATAAAATTCGAAAAGTTCGCAGTCATACTGCGTCTCTCACTTTGAACTTCGGTAAAACCAAAACAAACCTAGTATTCGGACTCTTTGAGTCATAATACAATTTCCCACGATGGGCTCGCATAATTCCATTTGAAATACTCAGTCCCAAACCCGTTCCCTTACCCACGTCCTTAGTAGTGAAGAAAGGTTGCATCAACTTTTTCTGAATCGCGTCTGGAATTCCTAATCCGCTGTCGGTAACAGCAATTTCAACATCATTTCCCAAATCTCGCGTATCGATTTTTACCCACATCTTATCGCTACCCTGAATCGCATCAAACGCGTTATTTAACAGATTCAAAATTACCTGGGATATTTCAACTGACCGGCATTCGCCAAAAAGCTCGACTGGACTGTGCGTATTGATTTGCAGATCGACGCCATGGTTTGAAAACTTTTCTTTGCAAAACGAGGTAGTCTCGTCGACAAGATCTTTAATCGAACAACGACGCATTTCTTCTCTCCGACCATCGGTTGCGAAAAATTTCAGGCCCTTCACTATTTTCCCGATGCGATCCGTCGTCTTCTGAATGACCGCCAGCGACTCTTTGATCGTTTCTACGGTATAACTTCCGTCCAAAAGATTTTCGTGAAGGAGCTCCAAACGCATTCCGATAATCGCGAGTGGGGTATTAATTTCATGCGCAACACCTCCCGCCATTTCACCCAAAGCCGACATTTTACTCGAAACTGCGAGCGCCTGTTGCTGCTCAGTAACTAAATCTTGGGATTTCTTTAGTTCTGCGGTCCGCTCCATAACGACCTCTTCGACGCTCGAAAGTGCCGCCTCGACCTTTAGTTGACGATCAGCGATTTCCTCTAAAAGCGCGATCATATCCCTAATCATGAAGAACAAAACAACATCTTCGAAGATCACCCAACCTGCGTGCTCAAGCGCTCTCCAAGGCGTGGCGGAGGCCACTCCGTACACGGATTCTGGAAAATAGAAACCCCGCACTAAGTGATCCAATGCCGTGATTATAGTCGCAAGCAGAACTGGGCGAAAATCACGATAGAAAGCGAGAAACGCGAGCGAACCAAAAATATGAAAATGTGTTTCAATCCTGCCACCAGTAAGGTGCACAAAGAGAATCGAGTAGATCATCTGGGCTATTGCAATCACAAATCGATTCATCGGGTGGCCTGGCTGAGTTTTGGCGAGATAAATCGGAAAGATGGCCGTAACGCCACCCAGAAATACAGAAGCGTACACATGGAGGTGAATTCTACTGTCCTCTCCTATCCAAGTTCTTGGGGTTATCCAAAGAGCGAAAGCGATCGCTAGTAACCACTGAAAGATAAAGAGAACTCCGAACATGCGATCCGTTCTGATCGCAACTTGGTTGTAGTAGTGATTAAAAATTTCCTTGCGGCGGTCCGGCGAATTACTTACTGGTGCAATTGTTGGCATGTTCAGACGCATCTCATTTTCCACGTTGGATCTTATTTCTCATTCTCAATCTTGGAGTTGCGGGACTGCAAAATACAACCGAACACGTGAGCATGCTTGACATTGTCATTCGCTAGACGTCGATCCTCTCCGCTTAGCCAATTCAGGATAAACTCCCTTCCTGGACTATCTCCCTCATGTCCTCGTGAAGGAGTGATTCCTCCCTCAAACACAAGTTTACCTTCACGATCAAAAAGATAGGTTTGACCTGAAGTTCGCGGCTTGAAAAGAGCCGAGGCGGTTCCGTCGTCAATGACGGTTTCAAGGTTCGCAATTTTCATGGCTCGCTCCCAAAGCCTTCCCTTCACCCACTCGTCACTTGCCTGATTTGGTCGGATGAACACAACAGTTGCGGTCACCTTATTTTTGAAGCGAACAAGGAGGCGTTCAACCTCGGTCAACGTCGCCGCCGAGCACGCACAACGTGGATGGAGAAATGCGATAAATCTTCCTGAGACCCCGTTTGGAGATTTCAAATACGTCCCGACCGGCCAATCAATTGACCGAAGCTCCGCGCTTGGACCTGGAGTTTGTGTGTATCGGATCAGATAGAACACGCCGCCCAAGATCAGTAAAACCCAATAGATGAGCAAAAAACGCGTAAAGTAGCCGCGCTTCCGCTGCCCATGCTCTAAAGTAAGTACCTCTTTTGGACCGGGATCTGACATAGGATCACCTGTCATCTCGGACATTTTGGGACTCAGGCTTAGAGGATAAATGTTTCATCAAGTATAAACTAAATTGAGCGTCAAAGACCCCTCGCTCATGTCAGAAACGGATTAGACTGCCTTTCGGTGGAGATGCGACTCTCAGGACCATGACCGGGGCAAATACGCGTATCGCCATCTAAGCTCAAAATACGCTCACGAATCATTTTGAACATGAGATCACCATCGGCTCCCCATAAATCGGTCCGACCGACACTCCCCTGAAACAAGGTGTCCCCCGTGAAGAGAGTCTCCGGAATTCCGAGCGCAGAATCTTCGTTCAGCCGAAGGCAGAGACTCCCAGGACTATGTCCAGGCGTATGAATAATCGATAATTTCAGTGAGCCGACACGAACCTCTTCTTCATGTCCGAGGAAATGCGTGATCGGGAGCGGTTCATCAAAATCCATCCCAAAGAGCTGCCCCTGCTGTTTGAGAGCGGTGTAAAGTGGAGCGTCATCTTTATGAACGGCGATCTTCGCTTGGGCTTGGGTTTTTTCCTGAACCCCGCGTGTACCGCCGATGTGATCGAGGTGAGCGTGCGTGTGAAGAAGCCATTTCAAGTGAATCGGCTTGTTCAGGTTCTGTTTCACAGACTCGAGTTGTTTAACGATTTTTTCGGGTTCATCACCTGGGTCAATCAACGCAGCATCTCCAGTCACAGGACAAACGATGAGACGGCAATTGCATTGAAATGGGCCGACTACGATGTTTTTCTCAATGTATCTCATTTTGGAGTTCCTTAGAGAATCAACATGGAGTCGCCATAACTGAAAAAGCGATACTTTTCCTCAACAGCCTCTCGGTAGGCTCTGAGCGTCAGTTCCCGACCCGCAAACGCACACACGAGCATGAGGAGGGTCGATTTCGGAAGATGGAAGTTTGTGAGTAAACGATCCGTAATTTGAAACCGAGCCTCTCCTTCAGGACGTAGGAAAAGGCGCGTCCGACCCATCCCCACATGAAGTTTTCCCGATTTCGAATCAAAAGTGCTCTCCAGCGTTCGCGTGCTCGTAGTGCCTACCGTGAGAATCCTTCCACCGGCCTTACGATGCGCCTCTATTTTCTGGGCAGCCGCCTCTGAAATAAAATAGCGCTCTTCATGCATGGGATGCTCGCGCACATCCTGAACTTTGACGGGACGAAAGGTCCCGAGTCCCACATGGAGCGTGACTTCGGTTTTTCCAACGCCCTTTTCTTCAAGCCGATCAAAGATCGCCTGAGTGAAATGTAATCCTGCCGTAGGCGCGGCTGCAGATCCGGATTCTTTAG
>CAYOJT010000016.1:0-20184 GCA_964404365.1 uncultured Bacteriovoracaceae bacterium | reverse complement strand
GGTTGGTTGCATGAACGTACCGTTCGCTGCATCGCCGGTTTCATATTTCGATCCAGCCGAGCTGGTGAAGTACGGGTTCAAGGAAAGGGTGAGGTTCGGGGTCAGCTTGTAGCCGATCGTGATGTGAGTATCGATCACGTTCGTTGCATTAGACTGAGAAGTCTCAGTGTCCACATCAGGCTGGTAACCCGAGAATGGATCCGAAAGAGCTGAACCGTAGTATTCGAAACCGATTGCGAGTTTGAAGTTATCTTTGAAAGATGGCTTCTTCGCGACATCGCCGATCGCTTTCGTCGTCGTTCCAGCGCTTGGAGCTGCGACCGAAGCGGTAGCTGCGGAGGTTGCGGAAGAAGAGGAAACAGTCAGGCTATCAGCAGCTTTTGGAGCTAGCGCGATAGAAGAAGGTTTCGACATCGATGCGGCGTTCACCTTCGGAGCGCTTTTCGAAATCAGCTTCTTTGCAGGAGCTGCTTTTTTCTTCACGATAATATTTTTAGAAGCAGGAGCTGCGGAGGTGGCGGCGAGTGCCGAACCTGCGATTAATCCTGCCGTTGCGACTACGATCAAATTAACACGATTCATACGTTCTCTCTTCTTTCGCCTCGAAGTTCGCTTTCACTGGAAACCCACTTTGTCCGAGTGCTCGCGTGGTTGGGAGGCGACAACTTCCCAAACCGTTTAAATCCATTCCTATTCACGGTCCGACCATAGACCTAAAAACCTGTTACTGAGACATGAGCAAGCCCAATGCCGAAATCCGGACGTTTGCCGAATTTGGCATTAATTCACTTAGTCATCATAAAATGTCAAAGATCTTAAGGGTTTAAACCAAATCCTGACATATAGCGTCTTTAAGCCGTAACGCGGCGCAAGGTGCGGATCGTCTACCCGTCTAGGGTTCCAGTCAACAGCTGTAAACCAATTAGACACCGCTCGAGGGGTGCCCAAACCCATGCGAAATCAAAAAAAACGCCCCACCTCTAGAAGAGGTGAGGCGCAGAATTTTCAGTATTCGGATGAGCTTAGTAGCGCTGTCCGGAAGGACGGCCGCCGCGATCTCCACCTGGGCGTGGGCCACGGTCACGGTCCCCACCACGTGCGCCGCGTTCTCCACCACCGCCGCCGCTTGGAACTCCGCCTGCAGGAACAGGGAGGAGCGCTTTACGGGAAAGACGGACTTTGCCCATCTTATCGACTTCGAGCACTTTCACTTCCACTTCGTCGCCTTCTTTCATGAAGTCTTCGACGCGGTTTACGCGCTCGTGCGCAATTTCGGAAACGTGGAGGAGTCCGTCTTGGTTCGGGAGGATTCCGATGAATGCTCCGAATTCGACGATCTTCTTCACTTTACCTTTATAGATTTGTCCTACTTCAGCGGTTGCGATGATTCCGTTGATCATCTCGAGAGCTTTGTCTCGAGCTGCCATATCGTTGGTCGCAATATTGATCACGCCGTCGTCGTTGATATCCACTTTTGCGCCGGATTTTGCGACGATGTCCTTGATCACTTTTCCGCCGGAGCCGATGACTTCGCGGATCTTGTCGATTGGGATCTTGATCGTGGTGATGCGTGGAGCCCACTTCGACATCTCAGGTTTTGGTGTCGTGATGGCTTTTGCCATCTCACCTAAGATGTGTTGGCGGCCTTCGAACGCTTGTTGAAGCGCCGTACGCATGATCGATTCATTCACGCCTTCGATCTTGATGTCCATTTGGATCCCGGTCACGCCGTCTTTTGTACCAGCGACCTTGAAATCCATGTCTCCCAAGTGATCTTCATCACCCAAAATGTCGGAAAGAACGGCAACGCGGTCGCCTTCTTTGATGAGACCCATCGCGATACCCGCGACTGGTTTTGGGAATGGAATACCTGCATCCATCAGAGCCATGGAAGTCGAGCAGACCGAACCCATCGACGAAGAGCCGTTCGATTCGAGCGTTTCGCAAACGATACGCACGGTGTACGGGAAGTCTTCGTGTTTTGGGAACATCGCTTTGATCGAGCGTTCTGCAAGAGCACCGTGACCGATTTCACGGCGACCCGTCATCGTGCGTCCGCACTCACCCACCGAGAACGGTGGGAAGTTGTAGTGGAGCATGAATTTACGCATGGTCTTCTGGAACATCGTATCGACGATTTGTTCGTCCTCAGAAGTTCCGAGTGTGATGACCGACAGAACCTGAGTTTCACCGCGAGTGAAAAGAGCTGATCCGTGAGTCCGTGGAAGGAGTCCGGTTTCAACTTCGATCGGGCGGATCTTCGTCAGATCGCGGCCGTCGATGCGTTTCTTCTCGGTGAGGATCATTTCACGCATGAGCGCGTACTGGAGATTCTCGAACGCTGTTTTCGCGTCTTTTTCGAGTTTTCCTGCTGCGTCTTTGTCTTTTGCTTTCATTTCCTCAGTGACGATCGCGCTGAGGGTCGCTTTTTTAGTCGCATCGACTAAAGCGTAGCGTTCAGCTTTATCTTTCGTATTGAGGGACTTTTTCAACCCGTCGGTCGCAAGCTTCGCGACTTGTGCGGTGAGTGCTGCATCGGTCGGAACGTAGGTGAATTCACGCTTAGGTTTGCCGACTTTTTTCGCAAGCTCTGCGATCACAGCGGCAACTTTTACGTTCTCGCTCTGAGCGAAGAGAATTCCGTCCAGGATGTCTTTCTCAGGAACTTCGCGTGCTCCGCCCTCAACCATCATGATCGCGTTCTTCGTACCGGTGACGAAAATTTCCATATCCGTCGTGCCGAGTTCGATTTGAGCCCAGGTAGGGTTGATGACGTATTTTCCATCAATGCGTCCCACGCGGCATCCCGCGGTCGGTCCATTGAATGGGATTTCCGAAATAGAAAGCGCTGCCGAAACGCCAGCTGCAGCTGCACAGTCGACATCAGAATCTGGATCGAGAGAGAGAACCGTCACGAAAATTTGAACGTCGTTACGGAAACCTTCTGGGAAGAGTGGGCGAATCGGGCGGTCGATGAGGCGAGCAGAAAGAGTCGCTTCTGTCGTTGGGCGCGCTTCGCGGCGTGGGAAGCTGCCAGGAACTTTACCGGCAGCGTAGTACTTTTCGTTGAACTCAACGGTGAGAGGGAAGAAATCGAGACCTGGTTTTGGCTCTTTCGAGACGCAAGCGGTGGCCAAGATTTTCGTGTCACCGTAAGTGACGACGACGGATCCGTGAGCTTGTTTTGCGAGCTTTCCGGTTTCGATCGTGAGGGTCTTTCCACCGATCTCGGTTGAGACGGATTGGATGTTTGGGAAGAGTGTGGACATTGGCTTTTTGCCTTTCTGCTAAATGGGTCGGTTCTTTAAAAACCGCCCGCTCGCCTATCGTATCGGCGAGTGGATGTTGTCTGAATAGGGCGTTTGGAAGAGGACTGGAGTTTAGGCTTACTGGTATTTGAAAAAGAAAAAGTGTCCGAGCCCATACGCACAGTATTCAGGCGTAGGACTCGGACAGACTTTAAACTTTTTTCGAGAGACCGCGAATTACTTGCGGAGTTCGAGCGCGGAGATGATCGCACTGTATCGGCCTGCATCTTTCGATTTCAGATAGTCGAGAAGACGACGACGTTGACCGACGAGTTTCAAAAGACCACGTTTTCCGTGATTGTCTTTTGGATTCGCGCGGAAATGATTCGTCAGTTCCAAGATTCTGCCCGTGATGAGCGCGACTTGAACTTCAGGAGATCCGGTATCGCCCTTTGCACGTGCGTGCTTGGTGATGACAGCCGATTTTTTTGCTTTGATTGTAGTTTTTCCAGCCATTTTCCAAATGCCTTATTCAGAGGCGGGAGTACCCGCCCGATGTTTTACTTACGTTTTTTAGTAGCCCCGGGTTTAGCATGTGCTTCAGGAGTGGACAAGTCCGTAGTCAGGTGTGGAATGATCAATCACGTGCAGAAATGGGCCTCGAAGCCCTGCGGGAGTGTTTAAAAGATGGCGCAATGCGGCAAACTTCGAGCTACCCGCGACGATCAGCACTCAGTCAGCGCCCAGAGGGAGAAGGCAGATGTTTAAAAAATGGAAGAGACTCTTAGCGATAGCCATGCTCGGATTTATCGTCACGGGGTGCTCACAGATTCGCCCCTCGCTTGATTCCGAAAGTAGACGTGCAGCGGCGGATTACGCCCGCACCATTCCGGGTAGTGGCTACACGGCCAATCATTATCTCCACCGAATCGCTCAGGATTATGGGATTTCTCCGCCGCCAGCAGACGACTCGGGGACCACTCAAGAAGAAATAAAATACTTGAAGGAATTACAAGCGAAGCGCACTTCAAAGGACATTCAAATCATTTCCCAGGAATTGAATTTTCCCCCGGATTACTTACTGCCCGAAAGGCTTCGATTCGTGGGGAAACAGTCAAAACCAAAGACGGAAACGCTTCTGAAAAATGTCACGGAAGATGCCGGAGCGATCACGCTTTATCTGAAAAACAAATTTAAGAGAACGCGCGCACCCCATTTAGATCCCTCGCTTCATTCGGCATTCGGGCTCCCTGGTTCTTTCGCGTATCCGAGTAATCATGCGACGCTTGCGACGGTTTTACGGGAAGTGCTCTCGAACTTAGTCCCGTCTGAGAAAACGTTCATTGAAAATCGGAGTATCCAAATTGGACGAAATCGGGAACTCGGTGGTTATCACTATCCGTCAGACACTGACGCAGGCTTTTCGCTTGGAAAGAGAATTTGGGTCGAGCTCCTCGCGACTCCCGAGTTCCGCCGAGATTTAGAATCGGCGCGCCTGGAGTGGAAATAACTTAGCGAAGGTTCGGCTTCAAAAAGTCGCGAAGCTTCCCGAGCACTTCGACTTCGATCTGCCGCGCGCGCTCGCGGGTCAGACCGTAAAGATCTCCGATTTCTTGGAGAGTTTTTGGGTCCTCGGCGAGAAGACGCTCGCGTAAAATCTTTTTCTCTTTGTCCTTCAGGGTCTTCTCAAATTCAGGAAGCCGTTTTTTCAAAAGAGCAAGAAGCTGCTCGCGAGCCAGACCTTCGTCCACGCCTTCCGCTTCATCCCGAAGGAGGTCAGTGAAAGTGCCGCGCGCTCCATCTCCGCCCGACTGCATCGGGGAATCGAGCGAAACTTCGCCGCCCGCTGAGCCGAGACGGTGCTCCATCTCCACAACTTCTTTTTCTTTCACGCCGATTTTATCGGCGAGAAGTTTCGGCGCAGCGAGAACACCTTGAGCTTCGAGGCGCTCTTTTTCGCGCATGAGGTGAAAGAAGAGTTTTTTCTGGGCTTGTGTTGTTCCGACTCGAACGAGGCGGAAATTATCGAGGAGGTATTTCAGGATGTAGGAGCGAATCCACCAGGAAGCGTAGTAACCGAGTCGGGCGCCCTTCGTGGGGTCGTACTTCGATACGGCCTTCATGAGGCCCACGTTTCCTTCTTGGATGAGATCCATCGCGTTTGCGTAAACACTTCGATATTCAAATGCGATTTTCACGACCAGGCGAAGGTTTGCTTGGACGAGTCTGCGAGCGGCTTCAACGGAGCCTGATTTTTGAAGTTCGAGGGCGAGCTTGAGTTCCGCCTCGGGTTCTAAGAGCGGATAATTTTTCAATTCGTCGAGGTAGCGCTTGAGCGGATCCGTCGCGGAGATGGCGCGGGAGGCGCTTTCAATTTCGCGGTCCAGCTCTTGAGCGTCCGGCACCGCAAGTTCTCGGGACTCCTCAGAAGAAATCTCCGGCGCGATTTCCGATTCCTCAGTTTCCCGGCCGTCGTTGGAGTCCCCGTCTTCTAGTTCGAATTCGGCCTCGATCGCTTCGGTTTGAGGTTTTGTGACGGATCCTTGGCGTTTTGGGGCAGTTTTTGCCTTCTTTTTTAGCGAATACTCGGCGTCTAGCACCTCACCGGTGACGACTTTTGGAGCTTTTTTTGCGGGGGTCTTTTTTCGCGACATGGAGTCCTTCCATTCATTTATACTGTAAGGAAGGGGGATTCAACGAGTGGCTCGTCGCGTTAAGAAAACGACGCTCCGAAATGGGCTCACAGTCATCACCGAACGCTTCCCGGGGACGAAGACGCTCTCCGTGGGTGTGTGGGTGAAGGCGGGTACGCGCCATGAGCGATCGACGGAAGCCGGAATCTCTCATTTTCTTGAGCACATGGTTTTCAAGGGTACTCAGAAACGAACAGCCTCAGAAATCACGCGTCAAGTAGAGCGCGTCGGTGGGGAATTCAACGCATTTACAACCCGCGAGTACACCTGCTTTCACGTGACCCTGATGAATCGTGATCTGGCGCTTGGGATCGATATCTTAGGCGACATCATTTTAGATTCGGCATTCGATCCGGAGGAACTCGAGCGTGAACGCAAGGTCATCTTGCAAGAGCTCGCCATGGTCGCTGAGACCCCAGAGGAAATTTCGCAGGACCTTTATTTCGAACTCATCTACGGTACGCACGGCCTGGGAAAATCGATTTTAGGTTCTGAGAACAGCGTTCGAAAAATGAAGCGATCCGATCTCCTTCGTTACTTCCGGAAACATTATCGACCCGATAATCTCATCGTTTCCGTCGTGGGCGACGTTCCTCACAGTAAAGTGATGAGTGTGATTCGGGGACTTTCAAAACGAAATTGGCCGGGGCGCCCTAAGAAACGGCTTTCAAAACGAGAAGAGGGTTTTGCGCCCGCTCCTAAAATCCGTGAGGGGCTCTGGTGGATTCCTCGCCGCACGGAACAGGCGCATATTGTTTGGGGTGTCGAGACACCGAAGTACACTTCGAAAGATCAAGCGGCGATTGTGGCGATAGCGGCCTACCTGGGCGGCGGAATGAGTTCACACCTCTTCCAAGAAATTCGCGAAAAGAAGGGAATGGCCTACACGGTCTATTCCAATCTCCAAACTTTTTTCGATAGCGGCGTCCTCACGATTTACGTGGGTTGTCCGATGAAACAATCTCCCGTCGCACTTCGACTGATCGAAGATGCCGTCATCAAACTCTGCACCCAGAAACTCGGCGAAGAAGAGCTCGATGATGTGAAGGAGAGCTTGAAGGGAACCCTCGTGCTCGGATCGGACTCTTCCGAAGGGCAGATGCAGGGAAACGCGGTGGACGAGATCTACTTTGGCGAAATCCATTCCACCGAAGAAATGTGCGAAGACATCGATGCGATTACGCCGACAGACGTGCGGAGGGTCGCTAAGAAACTTTTTGGTTCGGGAAGAAGGAGTATTCTGATCTATGGCCCCCGCCCTTCGCCGGCTGTTCGTAAAAAATTAAAACCGCATTTTCCTAGGAAATATTTGAACCCGAAAAAGTCGGGAGCTTGAGGTGTGAGTATGATGATCAATAGGGCGTTTCGAAGTTATGGAATCGGTGTTATGGGCCTTCTCGTCGTTCTCTCAATGAGTTTGAACGCACACGCGAGTTGTACGACTGGCTCTAAACCGAGTGATACCGAGTTTTTAGATAATCTCACGGGCCGTTATTATCCGGGCATGAGCTGCGAGGACCTACAGAGTAAGTTCACTGTCGTTCCGAGAGATAAACCCAAGCCCACGGCTGACCCCACGCTCGTTGCTAGCCCCACCCCTGGCGCGCCTGCTGTCGCTGTGAAGAAGCCTATTCCACCGTTTCAATTTTTTAGGACTGCTGTGCCTTGGTATTGGGATATTTCTAAAAATGATGAGAAGTGCGCGAAGAGCACGCCGAGCGCTGAACAGGATATCTATCAACAGCTCATCCATGATCCAAGTTTTAGAGGCTTCTGTGCGGGAGATGTGCACGCAGAGAATTTTGCCATCCAGTATAACGAAGATGGAACCACCTCGTTTGGTGTGAATGATCCCGATGATGCTGCAGATCCTGCTGCCGCCGTTGACCGATGTCCGGTCGTCAGTGATTTCATGCGCTATCTCGTTTCCGTTCAACTTCAATTGAAGGAGCGCGTAGGCGAGCGGGACAAGGATAAGGCTCGTCTCGAAAACCTCATCCAAGCCTACGCTCAATCATTAGTTTACGAAAAAACCCCTGCGATCAAATCGGAGAAATTAAAGAAATTCATCAGCACACCCAAGACAGACGATGATGCCCTCAAAGATGCAAATGATGACTTCAAAAAGGCGGAGGCGCTCCCCTGTGGCGCCGAGGTTGATGCCTTGATCGCAGATGGGGAGCCTCTTTTGAATGAGGTGAGCAAAACCATTAAGGGCGTTTTCGAAGGCGAACGCGTGAAATACTTAAAGGGCTGTAAATGTAAGAACGGCGAAAAACCGGGCGGAGGTTCGGGTGGAGTCGGTCGTTACGAAGTCCAGTGCTCCATGAACGACAAAGAACAGATCGCATTTACCTTCAAGGGAACCCAGAAAAACGCGACTGCATTTTTTTCTGAATCCGAGAAAGCGTGGGACGCGAAGAATCGGTATCCTACCACTTGTGCAATGGAGCGGGGACCATCCGCACGCCCTTGTAATACAGTCGACTTCAATGACGGTCGGTCATCCAATACCTACTGGGTTCGGCTGAAAAAGGAAAAAAGCATTAAGGTCGCGAAGGATTTTTCTGAAGAAGCGGATCTTTTCTCTGCGGCTCAGTTTGAAGACCCGCCCGGCCGATACATCAATTCGACCGGTCTCTATGTGGACGAAGCGATCGCTATCGGTCAGCTTCATCGAAAAAGCATTGGGAATACTTTGAAGACCCCAGCTGAGCTCGCGCGAGTAAAAAAGTTTTCGGATCTGCTCTTGATTCAGTCGAATACGGAGAAGCTCGCGGCGATTGCACAATCGCTCGCAGAGAGAACAGCGAAACTCGCTGACCAGGTCGGGAAGACCTTTACCGATGAAAAGTTCATCGCCGCTTGTAATGCGAGTAAAGCGAAAGCTCCACCTCGCGATCGAGGTGCCGCGCCTGAAAAAACACCAAAAGGGCGAGAAGATAAAGTAAAGACGAAGGATGCCGGCGCTTAGCCGCCGCGTTTCTTTTTCATAAAGATCATGAGGCCAACTGCGGCTGCCGCCACGATGATGTAAAACGTCGTGTCGTCCATGCCGCCTTTTGGCTTCGCCTGAGCTTGGCGGACTTCGCCGCCGCCTACAGGATTAGCGCCTGGGAACGCTACGCCTTCAGACACGTTCGTTGGAATTTGAACGTTACGGACGATCCCACCCTCTGCAGCTGCATTAATCGGCGCGCCCGCCTTTCTAAAGACTTTCAATGTGCGAACTAAATTCTCGAAATCGCTCAGGTAGGCTTCGTATTTATTCTTCGCAATGGAGTACGTGACGAGAACGCCGATATCGTCCTTCACAGTCGCAAGGTAGCGCGTGTAGAAGCCCGGAATTTCAGACTCCATATGAAGTGCGTCGACCCATGCTTGGCCATTCAGATTCACGTTCTTCGCATACTTGGGTTCCGACTTCATCGGCTTTCCAGTTACGCTTGTGAAGGTTTTCACGCCCTTCAAGTAGGTGAGGTACTGGTCGAGGCTGTCTTGGTCGCCCTTAAGTTTTGCGGCGAGCACGATGATCGCTTCTTTTTTCTTCGCAGGGTCTGAGCTCTGGCAAACCCATTCCGCGTCTTCGATCGAACACGCCCAGTTCGGTGGAAGTTCGAATTCTGTGAATTGGTTCGCCCACTTTTCAGCGCGGGCATTGAAAGAAGCTAGTGCAATGAAAAGCGGAAGCAGTTTCAAAAAACGTGTCATCATAGACCCACCTTTAAGAGAATTCTCTTAACCCTATTTCTGTATCTTACGGCCAATCATGCCGGGTTCAATCCAAATTTGTTTGAAATATTGTCTAATATTTACGATAGATTCCGTAGGTTTTACCGAGCTCACGATTCCGCGTGCGATCGCAACACTGGGTTTTCCATTCGGACCAACCTTGTAGAAATCGAAGATGTCTCCCACAGCGACATCCGTTTCCTCACCTTGGTCGATTTTTACGAGGTTCAGTTTACTGTTCGACTGCTTTACCCGTGAGTCTAGGATGTAGTTGAGTGCTTTCTTCGCGCGTGGATCCTTGAGCGTTGCGGGATGAGATTTGCTTCCGGCCCAACGAAACATCGCACCGAGGGTGAAACCGTCAATCGCGGCAGTCGATTTACCGGAGAGGGCGAGCTGATAATTGAAATAAAGCTGTGTACCGCTTGCGGTTTGATAACCGACGAGCAGTTTTGCGTTCATGTAGCTTGAATTGAGCGCATCGACGATCAGCGAATTTCCGGCATCGGAGGTTTTCGCTGTGGAAGGTTGGGTGACGCTGCCGTTGTCAGAGGACATCGACATGAAGCCATTCAAACCCAGTTTGAACATCAGGCCGCTATCTTCTGGAACGGACACGTAGCTAAACTGATACGGAATCGCCGTCGAATGACTTTTACTTCGGAGAGTGAGACCTGCTCCTAAAAGGGCGTATTTACGATTTCCGGTTTGTCCGAGTGGCAAAGAGAGAAACGGTCCAACTGAAACGTCCAGCGTACCATCCCCGAGAAGGGGTAGGCTTTTCGAATTGTCGCTGACATTGTCGTACATGGGGAGCGCGACTTCGAATTGTAGATCGAGTGTCGTCGTGCGGATCGCAGAACCGTCGTGGTTATTTCCGCCTTCCGACTCCATGAGGCGGTAGTTTGCTCCGAAGGCTTGTTCGGTGAGGCCAGAGCGCGTGGCATCGCGTGTCGTGTGATTGTAGGCGAGTGCCGCGTAACTGAGCCGGGCGTAGCCACTCCAGCGTTGAGAAAAACCGTAAACTCCGTAGAGGTCGAATACGCGCTTCGTGTACGAGGTCAGTCCTGAGGCCTTTTGTTTGCGACCGTCGGCGGTAAAGTTCGCAGTGGTGGAATAAAAACTGAGTTCGGGAATCAGGCGGAATGCGCCGTCATTCTCACGGCGATTTTCCCAGCGAAATGTCGAAGTGGCATGTGCCGCGTTCGAAAAAAAGAACAGGAGCGAGAGGGCTAGGAGGGTAAGGCGTCTGCTTCCGGTTTCACGATCCGCGTGATGGATGCGTTGCATTTAAATAAGATTCTGCCATGCCCCCGACTCAGGGGCAACCTAGCGTTTACGCTCTTATTTTCGTCTGGATACGCTCTGCGTCGTGTGACAGCGTGAGAGGCTATGTCACTTTATCAAGATGCCCTCGAATACCACTCCAAGGGCCGCAAAGGGAAAATCGAAGTCGTTCCCTCAAAATCCGTCGCGACTTCACATGATCTATCGCTCGCCTACTCTCCGGGAGTCGCAGAACCCTGCCGGATGATCGCGGAAAAAGAAGACCAGGTTTACGAATACACAGCAAAAGGCAACCTCGTCGCCGTCGTATCCGACGGAACCGCAGTCTTGGGTCTTGGAAACATCGGACCCTCAGCTGCAAAGCCAGTCATGGAAGGTAAGGGCGTCCTCTTCAAAAAGTTCGCCGACATCGATGTTTTCGACATCGAGCTGAAAACGAAATCTCCTGAAGACGTCATTCGCGCCTGCGAAATGCTCGAGCCAACCTTCGGTGGGATCAATCTCGAGGACATTAAGGCGCCCGAGTGCTTCATGATCGAAGAGGAGCTGAAGAAGCGTCTCAAGATTCCTGTATTTCACGATGATCAACACGGTACTGCTGTGATTTCTGGAGCCGCGTTTTTAAACGCGCTTGAACTCACGAAGAAAAAGATCGGTGATGTGAAGGTCGTTTTCTCAGGTGGTGGAGCTGCCGCGATCGCCTGTGCGAATCTTTATGTGAATCTCGGTGTAAAACTCGAGAACCTCATCATGACCGATTCAAAGGGAGTGATCTACAAGGGCCGAAAAGAGGGGATGAACCCCTATAAAGAACGTTTCGCCGTAGAAACGAAAAAGCGAACGGTCGCAGAAGCGCTCGATGGTGCGGATGCATTCGTCGGAGTTTCGGTTGCGAACACGGTTACGGGCGACATGATTAAAAAAATGGCGAAAGACCCGATCATTTTCGCCATGGCAAATCCAGACCCCGAAATCCTCCCAGAAGAAATTCTGAAAGTTCGTCAGGACGCGATCATCGCGACAGGACGCTCGGATTATCCAAATCAAGTGAACAACGTCCTAGGCTTTCCGTTCATCTTCCGAGGCGCACTCGATACGCGTGCAACTGCCATTAACGAAGAAATGAAAATGGCGGCTGTGAAGGCGCTCGCAGCGCTCGCAAAACAGGATGTGCCCGAGACCGTCTCTCGCGCCTATGACGGAGCAAAATTCCGTTTCGGACGCGATTATCTCATTCCGAAGCCATTCGATCGTCGCGTATTACTTTGGGTTGCGCCTGCTGTCGCGCAGGCCGCGATGGATACAGGCGTTGCGCGAATTAAACTGAATCAAGCGGAGTATCGCGAGCGACTCGAATCGCTCCTGGGTTCGCTGTACACGGTGATGCGCGGGATTAAGCGTCGAGTTCAGGCGGGAGCGAAGAAGCAACTTCCAAGAATTGTTCTCCCAGAAGGTGAGCAGACGAAGATCATTAAAGCCGCGGCCATTATGCGGGAAGAAGGCATTTGTGAGCCGATCCTCTTAGGGGATGAAAACGTCGTACAGTCTCGAATCGCGGAAGCTTCGCTTCAAGAAGCGCTCAAGGGTGTGCAGATTATTCGTCCTTCCTCTTCTCCGCTCCGTGATGAATTCACGAAGATATTCGTCGAGCGTCGAGGGAGAAAAGGCGCAACCCCACACGCTGCTCGTCAGCTCATGCGCCAAATGAACTATTTCAGTTCGATGATGGTGGAGCTCGGTCACGCGGATGGAGTTTTGAACGGGATTTCCCAGAGCTATCCTCAGACCTTGAAGCCAGCGATTCAGTGTATCGGTGTGAAGCCGGGTTCGCGACTCGCTGGGATTTACATGTTTATTTTCAAGAAGCGTGTGCTCTGGCTTGCGGATACGACTGTGAATATTGATCCGACCTCGGAGCAGTTGGCCGATATCGCGATCGAGACTGCCCGTCTTGCGAAACGATTCATGGTTCAGGAACCCAAAGTCGCGATGCTTTCGTTCTCGAACTTCGGATCAAACGATCACGTATCTGCAGTGAAAGTGCGAGCGGCAACCGAGATGGTGCGCTCCCGAGCTCCAGATATTGTGATCGATGGAGAAATGCAGGCTGATACCGCGTTGAATCCCGACATTTCGAAGGAAAGCTACCCGTTCAATCGGGTCGCGGGGGATGCGAACATCTTGATTTTCCCTGACCTGCAGTCATCTAACATCGCATATAAGTTGCTCGCGCGTTTAGCGGGAGCGGAAGCGATTGGGCCGATTCTGATCGGGATGAATAAGCCGGTCATGGTTCTGCAGCAGAACTCGGACGTGAATGACGTCGTGAATATGGCAGCGATCACTTCGATGGATATTCAACTGAGACACGAACACGCATTTGATATTGCGCCCAAATGAACTGAGCGCTGACTTTGATGGAGAGGAAATAAAGTATGTCTAAAAAAATCATTTCTACAAAAGATGCCCCAGCCGCGATTGGCCCCTATAGCCAGGCGGTACAGGCAGGACCCTTTCTGTTTTGTTCGGGACAAATTCCGCTCGATCCAGCGACCGGCCAGGTCATTAGCGGAGATGTGACTGCTCAGGCGAAACGTGTGCTCGAAAATGTCGTCGCAGTCCTGAAGGCCGGCGGTGCGACTCTCGATCATGTGGTGAAATCCACGATTTTTCTCAAATCGATGGGTGATTTTGCGGCAGTGAATGAGGTTTACGGTTCCTACTTTAAATCGAATCCTCCAGCGCGCTCTACGGTGGAGGTCGCAAGACTCCCGAAGGACGTTCTGGTTGAGATCGAGGTTCTCGCGTACCTCGGATAAGGAAATAGAGGGATGAGTCGAAAATTCTTATCCCGCATTTTTAGTCGCCCTGCCGTTGGGAGCGGGTTCTTTTTCTTGATCGGTCTTCTTTGCGGGTTTTTCCTTTTCACATTTATTCGTGCCGGTTCGATCTATGAATATTCCGACACCGTGGATGGGGCTACGCTTCCGGATGCGGATGCGATTGTTGTTTTAGCGGGGGGGCGAGGAAGGATCTCAGCAGCGGGAGACTTTTGGTTTCGCTACCGTGAGCGGGAAGAGGCCGGAGTAATGGATTCCTCGCCTTTGCTTTATTTGTCGGGTACGGGTCCTACGGTGACTTTTGATCAGCTCCATAAACTCGTACGAGCTGGAGTTTACAAAACCATGCGTCCTTCAGATGTGGTGCTTGAGACTGAGAGTCGAAACACTGAAGAGAATGCCCTTTGGGTTGTGAAAAACGCGCGGCTTCGCGGATGGAAGCGTATTGTTCTCATGACGTCGCCCTATCATATGCGGCGGTCTCAATGGATTTTCCAAAGCGTTTTAAAAGAGGCGGGCCTTGCGCTCAAGGTCGACGCACTTTCGATTGATCAGGAGCCCTTCAACGTTGAAGAGTGGAGAACCAGCATCACTGGCATTCGGATGACCGTAGTCGAGTATCTGAAGTGGCTTTACTACACCACGTTTTGGAAGCCCGACGAAGTACCGAAGTGATTTAGGGTTTCACGAATTGGATCCCGTGTGCCTTACATTTTTCGAGTAGCATTTGAAGCGCCTTCGCACGGTGAGAGATCCGATTCTTTTCGGTTTCGGACATTTCGCTTAAAGTGCGTGTTTCACCCTTAGGGATGAGAATCGGGTCGTAGCCGAATCCGAGCTCACCGCGAGGCGATTCTGCTATGGTTACTTCCATTTCGCCACGAGCTTCGATCAGTACACCCTCGATCACGAGGACTAACTGGCAGACGCAGCGGGCGCTGCGATCGGTTTTGCCCTTCATTTCGGTAAGGACCTTATCGATGTTCGCCTTATCTTGCGCAATCTTCGAGGGTACGCCTTCAATCTTGGCGTAATGCGCGGAAATGAGCCCGGGCTTTCCATCCAAAGCGTCGATTTCAATTCCCGAATCGTCGGCGAGAGCAGGGTAGTGGCAGCCGTGGTTTACGAGGCGTGCCTTGTTTGCAGAATTTTCGAGGTACGTAGTGCCGTTCTCAACAAGGCCGATTTTGTCGGCGTTTCGAAGCATTCCCTCCGGAGACAGGAGCGTAAGCTCAGGTGCGAGCGTGGAAAGGAGTGCCTTCACTTCGCGAAATTTTCCAAAGTTCATTGAGGCAAAAACAATTTGATTAGAGATGCGCATGGAAATGAGGCTAGCACAGGGTCCAGGTAGTTTCTAGACTCAGATTCCAGGTTCGAGGTAGGTCGCCACCCAGCGAATGTCGCGCACCTTCGTGATTTCAGCCGCAGTCATGAGACCAGCATCCACAAAGGGGTCAAAGAGGAAATGCGATAGGCTAGTCGAAGACTCGTCACAGTTCGTCGTCGAAAAACACGTTTGGAAATCGCCAAGCCAGTTACTGCAGATCGCGGCGGTTCCGGTAAAGGTGTGCTGAACCGAGTACTCAATCGTTCCGCTTCCGCGAACGGAGTAGTCATTGATGTTTTTACGCTCGGGGAACTGGATGATGCTGCCAGCCTTTTGGATCAATTGATCGAGCGTGCAGCCCGTTCCTGAACTCATGGATCCTTGGCCGGAATAGGAGAACATTCCGGTATCCGCATCCAATTTCACATTAAAACCGATCGAGGAGTCGACCGGGTTTCGAATGGTCGCATTTCCAGCGACAGGATCGTCAAAATAGAGCATGAACGGATTTTTCACGACATCAGAGACTGTGCTTGGAATCTTATTAATCACTTCGTTCTTCGTTCGAGGTGAAGCCTCTCCCTCCATCTGAACGCGAAGGGAGTAGGTCCTTGGCTCAGTCGTGTAATAACCGGAGAGAAGATCGTAACCTTTATACTTGGTTTCGTTCTTATTACCGAATCGGCATCCCGAAGCGAACGACGGTATGAGGACGATCGCGGCAGCGATCAGAATCGCGCGCGTCGTGGGCTTCTTCCATGATTTAAATCGAGACTGCTTCATGGTGATTGAGACCTCCTTGCCTCACTGACCTATTCGGTGAGTCGGCAAGAGTTCTCGAGGGGCATTATTTGCCCGCTTATGGCTGCTTCGAGTCGGGAGAAAATTGCCCATTCATTTTTGCCTGTAGCTCCCGATCTGACGGGTATGAAGAAAATTTTGCCGCGCTCACAGTGGATGTGGGCTTTCATGGGTTTGGGCCTTTTCACAAGCTTAGGCGTGCGGGGTACCGCCACGGCGGATGACCCAGTCCGCACGGAGCGCATCCCCGGCTACGCGATTAAGCTTTCGGCTGAACTCATCGGTACAAATTTGACGACGGCTTCCATCTCCGGTCCTTTTATGGGTGGGCGAAAGTCTCAGATCTCGAAAGAAGAATTGGGACTCAAGATCCTAGCAGAAATTGCTCAAGCGGATATTCAACCGGAGCTGATGTTGAATCTCTTCTGGGAACTCATCGACGATGCTCGCACGCGGCCCGCATGGAGCGCGGAAATTCGGAGAGTGCTTCCTCTGACGAGTATGCCCTCTGAATATCAGGCGCGCGTACTTGAGGCTCTCTCCGATGGTGAAACTTCGAGTCCCGCATTCACTCTTCCAGCGACTGTCCACAAGAACGATGAGGGCCCGAATTTACGAGATACGTTTGAGGAAGCAAAAAAGGTCGCCTCTCACATTCCAAAGATCTTCCCCATTGGAAAAGCGCTCGTCGGTGCACTCGATGTTTTAGAAAAGCACCTCATCGGTCCGCTGAGTCCTGGCGACTGCTACGAGTATGATCCGAATTGTCAGTTTGGTTCAAATCGCGGGTTGATTGGAACGTATTCGGAGCGAGTGGTGGAGGATCATGAACTCGCTCTGTCGGTCCTTCGTTTTGCTCTTCGTATTCGAAAAGAGGATTATCGAAATCCGCATCCTGGAAATTTTCAAACCACGGACAAAGCGAGAGTGAATATCTGGCCGATGGCGCTCGAAGCGGCGAATGGAGACGTAGACCGCGCACTCGAGACGATTACCGTTTTTGGGCACGACGTCTGTTGTAATCGATTGTACGCAAAAAACCGCGACGACCGATACCTCGTAGCCGTTTTAAATGTCGCGGCTCCGAACATCGGTGGCGATTATAATCCAATCTCAAATCTTTTTGCGCCGGGCGCGCTCGGTGGTGCTCAGGTTCCGGGAACCGTGCTCAAACGATTACATGCATCGATCGAACGATTTAATAAGGTCTTCGGTACTCAAATCACTCTCCGCGCGGGTTACTATCACTTGTACGGCGGGATGGCCTCAGCTCGCGCTCTGCTTTCGCAAGGTTACGCGTCCGATTCAGGCCTCAGGCTTGCGACACTCTTTCCAGAAGCACTTGGACATTTCTATAAGCGACTGCAACTTCCACGCTACTTAGGAGAAGACGCAAAGACGATTTGGGATGCCGCTGAGGGCGACGAATCGAAAATCCGTGCATCGGTTCCGAAGGACTGGGATCAAACGCGCATTGAATGCGCACTCGCGGAGCTAGAAATGCACCTCAGCATTTTAGAATACACCCAAGCTCAGCACCGCGCAGGCGCGCTGTTCGCGTTTAAAGCTTATAAAAAGGCTTACTGATCAGCGGGCCATCTGAAGGAGAAGTTCCACGATACGCGCTGAAGGCTGCGGCTTCTTCTCAATGTATTCAACTGCCCATTCGCCGGTGGGTAATACGACCGGTTGGCCGTTCTCATATTTCCAATGCTTGTATTCGAAATCGCGACCTTGAGCGGCGGCTTGTATGAGCGCAAGCGGCATCGGCCCGCGTCCGCTCCAGGTGAACTCTGCGGTGCGCACGAGTTCGCCGTTTTCATCGATGATGTCACCGACGGAAATGGCGTTCTGTTTTGGGAGCGTCCAGATGAAGCCTGGGTATTTCGCGTACTTCGGTGAGAGCCAACCTCGGACGCCATCTGCGACAGCGCGCCATTCACCGCCCACTATTTTTCCCGTGGCATCGAGCTCGAGGTCATAGAGGTAGGTGAGCTCACGGAGCTTATTCTCGGAGTCTGTCGTATCGGGTGAAAGCGCGGGCTCTTTTGAATAGATCACCGTCATCTTCACGCCCACGATATGGGTCGCCAGTGGTGAGCGCCAATCGAGATACGGATCGTCGTTTCCATAACGAGCGCGCGTGATCAGAGCCTGATTCATCGGAGCTGCTTTTCCGGTCATCGGATTGAAATATTCGTAGCTGTAGGAAACGAGAGGCTGATTCCAAACTTGGTCTCTGTTTGTGCGGTTGATGACGAAACTTTCACCGCGCTGGCCGAGCATGTTCACAATCGTCATGTGCCATACTGCGGGATCGGTACCTTCGCACTGAGGGTTAATCGTTCGACCCGTTTTACGGTCGACTGCAGGTTTCTTTAAATTGCAGCTGGTCCCATCGAGGCGGATGTAATCCTGAAACAGTGAGTTCGCGTAAAGGTAGGTCGCTAGCGCCATCACATCATCTGGGAAGAGGGTCATCTTTTGGCCAAAGGCAGTTTCTACTTCGATAGGGCGCACCGGTTTAGGGGTGCGAATCGCAGCGGTCGACCAGCCATGACAGCTGCCCTCCCAGGACTTAATTTTTCCAAAACGTTGTTGATGGTCTTTGATGGTCGCCCATACTTTTTTCGTGAATGAAAAATCCGCGTTTCCTAAGATGAGGTCGTATTTTTCTGAAGGAGCAAGCAGATCGAGTTCTTCACGCGTCAGCTCACGCGCGCGGGAGAGGAGGTTCGTGTTTCGAAATTGATAAAGGTCGACGCTGCCTTCAATACCGTATGGAAAGGAAAGTTCTTCTCCTTCTGGATCAGTGATTGCACTTCGATTCAAGCGATACGGATTCGCGATCGAACCCTCGGTCATCGGCCAGAAACTTCCCGACCAAGGCTCCGCTTTCGCTCTTCCCTGCGTGAGCCCGAGCGTTTGCATATTAAAGAGATTTCGCTCGATCGGAAGTTGATTCAGGTCCTGAAAAAGAATCGTGCTCACTCGGTCGTCGATCGTAGGGCCGTTCGTCAATTCGGCTCGAACGGCTGATGCGGCAGTCAGAGTGAACAAAACAAGTGCGATAGCCCACTGAAAAGAACGCGTCTGAATCATGAGAAATTTCCCCTGAAATGGTCGTGAGGTTGAGCCGGCCTTTTAGCCTGGGGAAACTGGGCTCGCAAGAAACGGAGCTGAAGCGCGCCCTGTTGGAGTCGCGCTGCGACATTTTGGACGGTATTATTAAATCGCCGTCATTGAAGAAGGTTGAGCGGCGGTTGAGCGCCTATTTACTGGGGAGAGAAAGGCGACTCGTAGTCATCAGACATCTCTTCGCCGCGCTCTTCGGATTCTTTCGCGGTCGGCGCGATACATCGTCTGAGATCGTCTTCGATGCGTTCAAGAAGGGAGTTTTCTTCAACTTCATTTTCCTCGAGCATCATGAGGAGTTCCATTGAGCACTGGGAGGTCGCAAATTCATGCGCACCCACTTGAAACGCATTGTGAATCGTCGTGAGGGCGGTGTTATAGAGCTCAGTTTTTAAGTTATTTTTCGAGACGTATACCCAGAGGTTTTTCAGGCATTTGTCGGTCTTTACCCATTTATTTGCTTTTGTTGAAGCAAACGCCATCACCATGGGACGTAAGCCGACGGTGTAGTCGGGAGCGCATTTCGCTTGAGCATTTAGGGAAGAAAAGAGCGTGATCGCTCCGAGAAGGATTCCAATCGATTTTTCAGGTCGTTTCATCACAGCACCACATCCATCCACTTTTTCATCCGTTCACGGCACAACCTGATGGGCGTGAACGAAACCACATGAGCCAGTCTGAGCTTTTTGTGGGCCCAGATTACCAAAACGAATACTTGAGTGCAATAGTCAAGTATTATGGAAATCTAGTCGCTGATAACTACTTGAAATACATGGCTTATCTCAGTGGTTTTTCGGACTGGCGTGCCCGGGCGTAGAGCAGCGTTCCCCCGACGACGGCAGTGGGGAGAGCAAAAACAGAGACAACCGGGATCGCGAAAAAAGTCCCAGTCGCTAACCCAAAACCCAGTGCTGAAAGGGGGTGTTGGCCCAAGAAGCGTAAACTTTGGACAAGCCCTTCCCCCCGGCGTGTTTGTGGGTAGCTCACAAACTGGAAGGCCATGAGCCATACCGCTGTGGCCGCGAGAAGAATGTTCAGAACAGGTACCCAGAAAAAAAGAAGTCCAAGGAAAAGGAGGAAAAATTGAATATTTGTTATCAAGACATCAATTAGCTAAGAAA
>CAYOJT010000015.1:16352-20367 GCA_964404365.1 uncultured Bacteriovoracaceae bacterium | reverse complement strand
GGGGTTCTCTAGGTGTGCGCTGGAGCTCCCGGGGTAATGGTGCCCTTTGGATCTCCATATTCTCAAGCCCAGTGCTCCCCGGACACGCTTCTAAGGGTCTCCGGGGAGTACTTTAAATTTCGTTCAATCAAATGGGGTTCTCATGAAGAAGTTATTACTCGTAGTAGTTGTCTCTGCTTTTGGAGCATTCTCGGGATGCCAGTCGGCTCCGCAGTCTCAAAATCAGCAGGCTCAGTTCGACGAGAATGGAAATCGGAAATTATCCTCGGAAGAGGCCTTCCAGAAGGAGCTCGCAGCCGAGCACCGTGAGTGTAAGTACGGTGAGAAGAAAAACGAAGCCGGCGATTGCGAACGAATCGACAGCTTCCATCGTCCATTTAAGAAAAACGGTCGCTAATCCATAGGGATAAACCCGATGACAAAACGATCCCGTTACCGGAGTCGCAATGCAAAAGCATTAGCGCTTCGGCGATTCACACTCGGCTTTTTCTTCGCTCTTTCCTTTGTTTCATTTGGTTATTTCGAACCCTGGAACTGGAAGAACGACCCCCAAGCTCAGTGGGGTGGCGAAGTCACGGTCAACTACAATAAGCTCGTCGAAGAAGCTGGAAACTCAGCCCACCTCCGCCAAATCCCGTGGACGAATAGTTTCTATCCGATGTGGAAGGGTGGATTCGCGGTTCGCGATGTAAATCTGTCAGACCGTCAGATGGGTCCCTTTACCTTGGAATACAAATTTCATCCGGATAGCGAACTTGCTCGGATGTCTGAAGAGGAACTGAAAGCGCTCTCAGGTGCTGAGAAACTCGATATCGTGAACGGCCGGTCTTCGGATCGACTGAGAGATGAGTATCAGCGCGCGCTTCGAGAGCGCGGCGAAGATGGCGATTTCAGCGATCAAAAATATTATCAGTTCACGCGTCGCATGCGACGTTTGGTCTACCCTTACGTTACAGATCCACGTGATGAATTGAGTCAGTTTTCGGGTTGGTGTCAGCCGCTTGCGTTGGCTTCGATTCACCACCCTGAACCCGACCTTGTGCGTTTCACCACAAACATCGTGGGTGAGGATGGTCAGAAAGTTGTACTTCCGCTGACGAGCTCTGACATCAAGGGCTTCATGATGATGGCGTATGAAGACGTCATGGATAATATCAAAGATGACGATCCGAACTATAAGATGGTGGACCGTCGCTGCTACGACCGCGACAGTAAGTATTACAACGCTGAAAACTGTCGATCGATGAATGCGGGAACTTTCCACGTCATTCTTCTGAACCAGATCGGAAGATTTGGTCAGGGTCTTGTAGCTGACTTCGATCCAAAACGACCTATTTGGAATCATCCAATCGAAGGATACGAAGTTCTATCCTCACGTTGGTACACCGATCGCGAGGGAAACTACCTGCGTTCCAGAAACGCTTCAGCCGATTCTGTGCGCGAACGTGAATTCACCACGAAGATGTTCTTTGTGAAGAACTCCGTTGGCCTTCATGAGCGAGCGATGGGTCAGGATAAGATAAGAGAAAATTATTATTACTCCTGGACCCTTCATTATCGGATTGAGCTGGATGCGAACGATAATATTGTCGGTGGAACCTGGTTAGAAGACCCCAGTGATCTTGTCGATTTCATGTGGGTTTACCCAAAGATTAAGAGGTTTGAGAACGATTACTCGTTCCTAAATGGAATTGTAAAATGACCGCCAGTACTCCTTGAGAGGGGACTGTCCGGATTGAACGAAGGAAGAGGCGTCAAATTATTGACGCCTCTTCTTCTTTTTTAGGTATTTCAGAGATCCGCCGAAGAGGAGAGTGGAGGACCGTTTGTGAAGGTCAATTCAACCTCCGGCACGCCTGCTTATTTCGAAACCATTCGAAAGAGTGAGGGTGCAGGGGATCAGAATCAGAAGAAAAAACGCGATGAAAATCCGCCGGGTGATTCTTCTAAGGAAGATGAGAAGGCGCTTACCGAAGAGGCACTCGGTGAAGCGGTTTCTGCGTTTTCTCATGACCCAAACAGCCAGGTTCACGGCCTGAGCGCGAACATTGAGGGTCAGGGCCCAGGACTTCGCGTCACTCTAAAAGATGGTCGAGGCGGAGTAGTTCGCCAGCTTACGGGCGAAGAGTTTATGCAGCTGAAGACCGCTGCTCAAGGTCTTGCCCGCGGTCGACTTCTCGATAAAAAGCTCTAATTCCTTACAATTCCCAGGTTCCTTTCAAGAGGTCTCAATCTGATCTAAGATGAGAACAGCATGGCACGCTTTTTCGGTATATCTGACATCCACATCCGAGATTCAAAGGACCCGGCTTACCGAAAGCTGCTGAATCTGATTTCGAAATCTAGCGCCGGAGATGTGTTCTTCTTGGGCGGCGATATTTTTGATTTTTTGGTCGAAGATCAGCCGTCGCAGACTCGCGAGCTAGCGGAATTTTTTAACGCGCTCGATTCTCGTTCCCAGGCTGGAGTTCGCTTTCTTTACGTCGAGGGAAATCATGATTTCCATCTCGGTTATATGAAGAAGCGCATCCAAAAACTGGAGGTGGACCCTGAAAGCTTTTCAATCGAGTTCGAAGGCAAGCGTTTTTATTTGGCGCACGGTGATCTCGTTGATCAAGAAGACCGAAAATACTTGATGCTACGAAGTTTCTTTCGGAGTCGATTCATTCACACGGCCGCACGTATTCTTCCTGAGCGAGTCGTGGCGAAAATCGGTGAAAAATCCGACACCGTGTTTGGGGATCAAGATCCTCGATTATTGGACGAACGCGGATTGGATCGGCAGAAAAAAAGTCGTGAAAAATTTCACACCTTCGCGCGTAAAAAATTTTTAGAGGGCTATGATTTCGTCGTCCTGGGCCACTGCCACGACCTTGATGAAGAGCGGGTGGTCGAGGGCGGAAAAAATTTTCAATACATCAATATCGGTTATCCGAAAAAGCATTCGAAATTCATTTTTTGGGAGCCTGGGATGAGCTCCATTGAACGCAGAGATTTTTAAAGATTAAGCTTCTGCCATGCCCATGAGCTCGGCGGCATTTTCCATCGACTTCTTAGTTAAGGTGTCTCCGCCCAACATTCGTGCGAGCTCTTCTTTTCGTTCTTTCGTGGACAATTCGACAACCGTCGTGAGCGTGCGATCTTTCGTCGAAGCTTTACGCACGGACAGGTGATGATCAGCGAAGGCCGCAACCTGTGGAAGGTGCGTGATGCAGATGACTTGATTGTGGGCGGAAACGGATTTCAGCTTCCGCCCCACTTCAAATGCGGTTTGTCCCCCGATTCCCGCATCGATTTCGTCGAAGAGGTAAACTCCAATTCCTCCGCGATCCGCGATGGTGCGTCGGATCGCAAGCATCAGTCGCGAAAGTTCGCCGCCCGAAGCAATTTTTCCGAGCGGTCGCATGGATTCGCCTTTGTTCGTTTGGACGAGGTATTCAATCGAATCTCCACCACGCGCTCCCCAGAGCGACGTGTCGGATTCGAGCGAAAGAGCGATTTCAAATTTCGCGTCCGACATTTTAAGATCTTTCAGCTCTTCAGTGACGGATTTCGACAGAAGTTTTGCGACCTTTGCGCGACGTTCGTGAAGGCTTTGTGCAAGCGTTTTCAGTTTCTTTTCACGCTTTAAAAGATCCGAATCGATTTCTTTCAGGCGCTCTTCGGAATTTTCGAGTCCCGAAAGTTCACCCTCTAATTTCGAGAGCATTTCCATCATCGCTTCGACAGAAGTTCCGTATTTTCGGCGAAGTTCTGCGATTCGTGAGAGGCGATCTTGAATAGATTCTAAACGCGAAGGATCGAGATCGAGCCCCCCGATATAGCGATTGAGAGAAATCGCAGCGTCCTCAAGTTCAGATAATGCGCGCTCAACCGATTCCTGTGCTCCGGTGAGCGAGCTGTCGATTTCACAGAGTTTTCGAAGTTTCGTCGAGGCGATTCGGAGAGAGGTGAGAGCTCCACCTTCCCCGGCGCCTTCGCCCTCGATGGCTTTGAGTGCCCCGTCGGCATGAGA
>CAYOJT010000015.1:0-16342 GCA_964404365.1 uncultured Bacteriovoracaceae bacterium | reverse complement strand
GACGTGCTTCTCCAGACTGAAGGAGGACTTTCTCCGCTGCTAATTTTTCGTCTTCACCCGGTTGAAGTTCTGCTTCACGAAGCTCTTGAATCTGAAATTTAAGAAAATCCGCGCGAAGCGTCCGCTCTGCTTCACTGCGAGAAAGGAGCTCTCGCTCACCCTGAACTTCACGCCACGCATGAAATTCCTTTTCGAAGGTATCTGCATCCTTCGTAATCCCGCCGTATCGATCGAGGAGTTCGATTTGAGTTCCGGATCGGAGGAGGGATTGGTGTTCGTGCTGTCCACACAGATCGACTAGCCCTTCACAAATCATCTGGAGCTGAGAGAGTGTGGCGAGTGAACCATTAATGTAAATCTTATGCTTCCCGGTGCGCGAAACGACTCGACGAATGAGAAGTTCGCCGCCTTCGAGAGAGAATCCGGCAGCTTCTAATCGTGTTTTCATCCAAGGAAGATTTTCGAGCCGAAATAATCCTTCGATCACCGCTTCATCACATCCGGTTCGGATGAGTTCCCCGCTCGCGCGAGAGCCCAAGATGAGTGATATGGCTTCAATGACGATCGATTTACCGGCCCCCGTTTCGCCCGATAAAATATTCAGTCCTTCGCTGAATGGAACTTCAGCTTCATGAATGACGGCGATGTTTTTGATCTTTAATGTTTCAAGCACGGGCGGTCCCCCTTCAAAAGGTTTTCCGTTTAAAGCATTTTGCATCCGTGCAAGTGGTTTGCCCCGTACAGGCGGCGGTAAGACTCTAGAGGGAAACGACGTCCTTGTTTCCGAAGCTTAGTTTCTCACGTAATAGGCTAAAATAATCGCGGGTCGGATTCGAAATCAACTGAAGCGCATGCTTTTTGAAGCGACGGACGGTTACGCGATCGTCTTCCTTCAGGTCAAACGCATCCTGGCCGTCTACAGTGAGTAAAACGTGGCCAGGTCGGTGGTTCAGGCAGATCTCAATTTCGTTCGTATCCGAGATAACGATTGGACGCTGCGTTAAGGAGTGGGGGCAGATAGGCGTTAAAACGACCGCTCCCAAATTTGGTTCCACAATCGGTCCACCAGCAGCAAGCGAGTAGGCCGTTGAACCCGTGGGCGTTGAAATGATGAGTCCGTCGGCGCGTACGTTATTGATGGTTTTTCCGTTCAAAGTGACACGCATTCCGATGATCCGCGCAATCGCGCCTTTTGATATCACGGCGTCGTTCACGACCGGACCTTGGAAAATGGTCTTATTCCCGCGCTTCAAAACAACCTCAAAAAGAGCCCGTTCTTGAAGCATCATCGGTTTACCGGCGAGGATGCGATCGAGCTGATCCTTCGCCTCGCTATGTAGAGTTTCGGTCAGAAATCCCAGCGTTCCCATATTTACGCCAAGAAGCGGGACAGAACGGGCATGCATGAGTCGCGCGATGGACAGAAAAGTACCGTCGCCTCCTAGCACCACAATCAGATCGGTTTTCGTGACTAAGTCGCGCTTTTCGCAGAGGCATAAATTCTTTTTCAGTTTGGCATCGAGAGAAAGTTCGAGGTCTTTTTCGATTTCTCGACTCTCTGTGCAAAAGAAGACTGCTTTGCCCTTTTTCAGGAGATATTGAGCAAGTTCCAGTGCAAGTGCGCGAGCCTTTGGATGATGATGCTTCACGACAAAGCCGACTTTCGAGCACTTTAATTTCGTCATTTGAGCGGAGTGGTTCGATGCCTTCATTTTCACCTATCTTATGATAGCAATTCAGGAAAATGAACGAGGATCTCTTCTCAATAGCCGATAATGAGCGCATCGAATCTGGGGGACCGGATTCGGGGCCGCTTGCGCACCGAATGCGTCCGCGGACTCTGGATGATTTCATGGGCCAGGAGAAGGTTTTAGGACCGGGTAAGCCGCTCCGCCAGTGGATCGAAAACGATCGGGTGCCTTCTCTCATCCTCTGGGGACCTCCCGGTTGTGGAAAGACGACCCTCTCTAAGATTATCGCCCGGAAGACGAAGTCGCGGTTTGAGAGCCTCTCGGCAGTTCTTTCAGGTGTGAAAGACATCAAAGAAGCCGTTGAGAGAGCAAAACAATCCCGACGCATGAATCAAGCAAAGACGATTCTCTTCGTTGATGAAATTCATCGCTTCAACAAATCTCAACAAGACGCGCTCCTTCCTCACGTTGAAGATGGAACCGTCACGCTGATTGGAGCGACGACCGAAAATCCATCCTTCGAATTAAATTCGGCGCTCCTTTCGCGAACACGCGTGATTCGGCTTGAGGCGCTCGGAACGGAGAGCCTGAGCCGCATACTCAAGCGAGCCTTGACGGATTCCGAACGTGGGTTAGCGGGGCTCTTGCGCCTCAGTGACGACGCGATTGAGTGGCTTGCGTACATGCATGACGGTGATGCTCGTAAAGCACTCACTGCTCTTGAGAGCGTGGCGCTTTACTCCGGAGGATCCGAACGCGAATTAAATCTCGACGATGTGAAGGCAGCGCTTGAGAGCGCTCTCGTTCGGCAGCCGATCCCTTACGATAAAAATGGCGAAGAACACTACAACGTCATCAGCGCATTCATTAAATCCATCCGTGATAGCGATCCGCACGCCGGTCTCTATTACCTCGCTCGAATGTTGGAAGGCGGCGAGGATCCGCTTTTCATCGCTAGACGTTTGGTCATTTTGGCGTCCGAAGACGTCGGAAACGCAGACCCACGCGCGCTTCAAGTCGCCCTCAACGTGAAAGATGCGGTTGATTTTATCGGCATGCCTGAGGCGCGAATCAGTCTCGCTCAGGGCGTGACCTATTTAGCGATGGCGCCGAAATCGAACGCTTCTTATCAAGGGATCGGCGATGCGATCGCCGAAGTTCATGCGAGTGGCGCTCTCCCGGTTCCGCTTCATATCCGAAATGCCCCGACGAAACTCATGAAATCAGAAGGCTATGGTCAAGGTTATCGCTATGCCCACAGTGATACCGAACAGCGTGCTCGCCAGAAGCATCTACCGGACGCTCTCATCGGGAAACGATTTTATCACCCAAAGGAAGTCGGACTCGAAATTCAGTTAAAAGCAAAACTGGATCAATTGAACCCGGATTTTGAGTCGCCATGAAGACGTTGATTGGCATTCTTCCTTTAGTAATGATGGCTTCGATTTCAAGCGCGGCTTTACCTGAAAAGGTGAAGATCGTTTGTTTGGGGGATTCGATTACTGAAGGTTATGGCGTGAACCGCGATCAGGCTTATCCCGCGCTCCTTCAAAAGAAGTTCGATGAGAAATATCCAGGAGCGGTCGAAGTCGTCAATGCGGGCATCAGTGGAAGTACAACCGCAAGTGCTGCTTCGCGGATGAAGTGGTTTCTAAAGTCAAAACCCTATTTGATTTTCTTGGCTCTCGGCGCGAACGATGGCCTTCGTGGGATTGATGTGGAAGCCACGAAAACGAATCTTGAAAACGTAGTAATCGAAGCGAAAAAGGCCGGAATCCAGGTGGTATTAGGGGGAATGAAGCTTCCTCCGAACTATGGCCCAGCTGCGACTAAGAAATTTAATTTGATCTATCCGGGAATTTCAAAACGCCAATCGGTTCCACTCGTGCCCTTCATTTTAGAAGGCGTCGGGGGGGATAAAGCCCTGAATATTGAAGATGGAATTCACCCGAACCCAAACGGGCATGAGAAGGTTGCGGCCCTGATATTTCCATTCTTGGATGCGGCCATTCAACCGGGAATTACGATCCGAAAATGAGCTTACTTCGAGCAGAGAATCTTACAAAAGGCTATCTCCAGGGCGAATCCAAGATTCGAGTCATCGAGGGCTTAAATCTTGATATTGAGAGCGGAGAGTCCGTTGCGATTCTCGGGCAGTCAGGTTCGGGTAAATCGACTTTACTTTCGCTCCTAGCAGGCCTCGATCAGCCCGATTCAGGTTTCGTGGAACTGGTCGGAAAGAACCTAAACGAACTCGATGAAAAGGAACTCTCTCTCTTTCGCGCTAAAAACCTCGCTATAGTTTTCCAACAGTTTCACCTGTTTCCTCATTTGAATGCGCTCGAGAACGTTGAAGTTCCGCTAGAACTGCTGAAAGTGGAAAATTCTCGAAAGAGAGCTTTAGATGCCCTCGAGGCGGTTGGTCTTTCGCACCGTTTGAGCCACTTTCCTAGCTTACTCAGTGGAGGAGAACGGCAAAGGGTCGCGATCGCGCGTGCTTTTGCGGTTTCACCGAAAATTCTACTCGCCGATGAGCCGAGCGGAAACTTAGACCAGGCGACCGGGGATTCCGTCATGAATCTTTTGTTCGCCGAATCAAAAAACCGAGGGATGACTCTCGTTTTAGTGACTCACAACGACGAGCTTGCGAAGCGGTGTACTCGCCGACTCCGACTCTCGAACGGAAGACTTGAGCCGTGCTGATTGCAAAGGTCGTACTTCGCGCTCTGAGAAATCGAAAAGGGTTTGCGGCGCTCTTTGTTCTGAACGGAGTCCTGGGGCTCACTGGGTTTTTTACGGTCGATGCAGTGAAGCGTTCGATTGAAGAATCCATGCAGGCTCGATCTAAGCTTCTTCTGACTTCAGACTTCGCCGTTTCTGTGCGCCGTCGTTTCACCCCTGACGAGCTGAGTGCGATTCAGGCACGCGTTCAAGGTAAAGTGAAAGCTCAGACCCACACCATCGAAATGTATTCGATGATCTCGACAAAAAAAGGTTCGAAACTCACCGAGTTGATTGGGATTGAGCGGGGGTATCCGCTCGTTGGGGAAATCGATCTTGAGCGGGGAGGTAAGATCGTCAGTAACTCGAGTCCGGATCTGTTGAGTCGGACCGGGACGGACCGCATTTGGATCGATCCTGATTTGAAAGCCCAATATGATCTCTCCATCGGCGACCCGGTGAAGATTGGGAACACAACCGTCCAGGTGAGTGATCTGATCTTGGATGATACGTCTTACGCCTTTAAAGACTTTGACATCGCACCTCGAGTTTTTCTGAGTGTAGAAACTCTTTTAAAGTCAGGACTCGTGCAGACCGGTAGCACGCTTTTCGAGCGCTACTTTTTTAACGTGAACGAGGGTGTGGATCTGAAGGCGCTCATTCAAGATCTGGGAAAAAATCCGGCGCTCTCTGACCCGGGTATCCGAATCGTTCCGCATTGGGAAGCGTCCGAGCAGGTTTCACGGATGCTGGATTATTTGAACGACTACATGGGTCTGATTTCTCTCGTGACTCTCTTCTTGGGAGCGCTAGGGGCGAGTTACCTCTTTCGGAGCGAACTTCAGACGCGGATGACAGAGATCGCGATTTATCAGGCGGTGGGTGCGACGCCTCGGTTTGCGCGGCTTGCTCTGGTGGCAGAGCTCATGTTTTTAGGGCTCATTTCAAGCCTTGTTTCGATCGGCATTGGATCGACCCTGCTTCCGATTCTGATGAAGGTCATCGAGCGCCAGGCGCAGATTCCTATCCACGCATCGATCACCTGGGTAAGTGTCGTGATCGGAGTATTTGTGGGTGTCCTAGGCTCGGTGCTTATGGTTCTACCTTTTTTAGTTCAGTCAGGTCGGCTGAAGCCGGCTGGATTATTTCGAGACGAATCTGCGCTTGTCCTCCCTCTTAAACGTTTCGACTTTCTTCTTTCCGCTCCCGTGGTTGTGGTTTTTGGAGCTCTTTCAGTCTGGCAAGCGCACTCTCTCAAAACGGGTTCCATCTTTTTTGGAGGCCTACTGCTTTCGTCTGTTCTGCTTCTTTCGCTTTCAAAAGTTCTCCTAAAAGGTTTGTCGCGTCTTCACTGGAAGAGCACCGCCTTGAAACACGCCATTATCCAGCTTTCGCGAAGTCCGCTCTCCACTTCTTCTTCGTTCTTAGCCATCGGAATCGGCGCATTGCTCTTGAATCTTATTCCGCAAATTCAGCGCACGGTGGAATCTGAAATTGAGCAGCCGGAAGTATCATCCATTCCATCTCTCTTTTTGTTCGATATCCAAGACGAGCAGACTCAGGCGCTCTCGAAGTATCTCGAATCACAAAATTTAAATCTGAAGAGCCTTACCCCTTTAGTGCGAGCTCGCCTGGAGAGTCTGAATGGAAAATCGCTGACTCGCACGGAAACTCTCACGTCAGAAAATGCGGCGCAAAGTACCCGCGAAGAACAAGAGGAGTCGAGGTTTCGAAATCGCGGACTTAATCTTTCCTACCGGGAGAATCTCGCGGAATCGGAAAAGATTGTGGAAGGCCGAAATTACACGAAGCGCTTCGATCCGGCTGTTCCAGGTGGGGTTGCTGAAGCGACTATAGAAAAGAAATACGCGGAGCGATTGAAAGTTAAAGTGGGAGATAGGCTTGGTTTTGAGGTTCAGGGCGTGCGTTTCGAAGTTAAGGTCGTGGGCCTTCGTCATGTAAAGTGGACAAGCTTCGAGCCGAATTTTTTCGTACAAGTTCAGCCTGGACTCCTCGACGACGCCCCTAAAACTTGGCTTGCGACCTTGGGTGGGCTGCCCGCGGACAAAAAGGCTAAGATTCAAAGCGAAATCGTGGATCGATTTCCAAACGTTTCGATGATCCAAGTTGCTCAAGTGGTGAGTAAGCTTGTGGCACTTTTTAAGCAGATGGGACTAGCGGTATCCGCGATGGCACTTCTTTCGATGCTATCAGGTCTTTTTGTTCTCTTTACCATTGTTCGTCAGCAAGCCTTCTCGCGAGGACGGGATGTTCAACTTCTGAAGACGCTCGGAGCCGACTTTCAGTGGGTTCGAGCGCTCTTTCTCATTGAATTTGCGGGAATGGCTTCACTCAGTGCTACGATTGGGAGCTTAGGGAGTATTGGGGTGAATTGGATTATTGCTCGTGAAATTTTCCAAAGAAACACGGTTTCCCCTGGATTCATCCCGCTTGTCGGTATGATCGGAGTATCAGTTCTTTCTATAGTTCTCACTCGAATCGCAGTCTCGAACGCGCTCAACGAAAAGCCAGCGCGCCTGCTCCAGTCTGCCTGACTATTCGACTCGTTCTACGGCCTTAGCGCGATCTTTCAAAGAAATGATCCGCGCCTCCGGTGCAACCGCGACTGGTTTAACAAGTCCCAGAGTGTGCGAGATCCATTCACGCATCATTTCGGTCCCTAAGCGCAAGAATTTGTAAGCCTCCGAAGTCGATTCAGCGATCTCGGAAATCTTTTCGCCTTCAGCGTTATGGAGAAGAATTTTCGTGAGTCGAACGAACGCCTGCATCGGCTCTTGAGCATTCCCAACGCGATCAATGAGCGCTTCGAGCTCATGAAGTTGTGAACCCAAGTCAGCGAGTGCCTCGCGATCACTCATTTTCATGAGTTTCTCGGACTTCAGTTTAGATGCTTTCTCATGAAGGCGGCCCGCTACGCGCGATGCCTCCAGGTAGATGCGGTCCAATACGAATGAGCCCTCATCGAGTTTACGGAGGCTTTGGACGAGTTCTGGACCCAGTTCCGGACGAGTGAGTTCCTGACCGATTTCGGGAACCCATCCGCAGTACCATTTTCGGGCACAGTGGGCGAGAACTTGGGAAAACCAGTCTGCGAGCACGACTTGTCGCTGGAATATCGGTTCAAAGTAAACTCCGCCCCCACTTTCGGACGGACGGATTTTGGATCTGTAAACCTCTAGATCTCCGAGCTTGGCGCCAAGCTCGAGGTTAGAAAAGTGTTTTTGGATCGTGAGTTCACGACGATGCTGCCACTCCGTCGATGCATAAGTCCATACAGCGTAGGCCATGTCTGCGTTCGCATTACGAATCACGTAATGGCCGTTCCCGTAGGGGCCTGTTTCTTCGTATCGCGTTCGGGGTGAGCTTAAGTTGAGCACACGAGTTCCGAGTACGGACGCCAGGTGAATCGCAGCATTATCGGAAGAAATCAGCCACTGCGAGCCCGCGATGATTTTAGCCCAGGCATCAAAAGTCGTTTGAGAAACTTTCGAGATCACGCGTTCTTCGATGATATCGGGATCATAGATCTCATCCTCAAGAGCGTGCATGAACTCCGTTTCGACCCCGAGGGCTTCGCGCTCACCGATCAAAATAACCGCGGTGTCGTCATGGCGCCTTAGAACTTGCGAAGCAAAGCGTGCGTAGTCTTGCGCTTTCCAAGTCGAATTCACATCGAGTTGAATCGCGACCCACTTCATACCCGGCTGGTTCCAGTTATCCGAAATCGGATCACTCCGATCGAGCTGGAAGAAGGATTTCGAAGTTACGGTCGCTTCACCTGGATCCTCGGGCTCACCCACATGCACTTGGAGCGCAGTGAGAAGTTGAGTGGTCAGGATATCCGTTAAGTGAATAGACTGACGCGTGTCGCTTTGTACGATTGCCTGAATGTAGTGACTCCAGCCGTCGAGTGTACGAAAAACTCCGTCATACGTTCTTGAATAACCGAGCTTCGTTTTCGCTGGAAGGAGAGCTGCTAAATGACTCGAGGACTCACTGTACGTCCAGTTCATCACAAAATCCCAAGGGGATTCAACCAGGGGCTCAACCCAGGCTGCGAGTTCTGGAACGAGGTTTTCAGGAGTCCGCGCTTTATGAAGAATCGGTTTTAAAAACAGATCGGTAGGGAAGGCATGAACACTACGAATCCAAGGTGTGCGAGAGGCCGCAGCCTTCATGTTTTCGTGGCAAACGAAGGTGATCTCAAGCTCGGGGTAGAGCTGTTTTGCGGCTCGAAGAGCCATCAAACTTTGGATCGTGTCGCCCAATCGAGCGAGTTGAATCACCGCTATACGAATAGGTTTTTTTGGAGTCTCGGAATGGGTCGCACTCATCGGATCGTCTCCTGAGCGGGAGTCGCCGGCTGCGAGGCTTGAGGTGCACGAGTTTGTTCGTGAACGAGACCGTTTAGGAATGCAATCAGGAGAGATTCAATCTGCTTTTCAGTAGGCCCAGCTTGATCATCAACATTCGACTTCTTCGATTCGACTTCCATGTCCATCCTTCGCTCCCGTCATCCATGACAGAGTGATTTAGTACGTACGGCTTCAACTTCTACTGCAGTTCTACTGACTCGATCCGATCGACTGAATTCGTTGGATCAGGTTTCTTGCTTCCACGTGGCCCGGTTGGATCGACAAGATCTGTTCCGAGGTTCTGAGCGCATCTGCATTTAAGCCTAAGTGGTATTGAATACCCGCAAGACTGTAGAGCAGATTTGCATTGAACGGTGCTGCTTCGATGTACTCTCGGAGGATTCCTTCCGCCGGAGAAAATCGTTTCAGCTCGTAGGCAAGCTTCACTAATTGAAAAATCGACTGAGGTTGTTTTAGGTTCACCCTGAGTGAAGATTCAAATCGGTCAAAGGCTTTTTGTTTCTCATTTCGCGCCAAATGAACAGTCGCGAGCCCGGAGAGAGCTTGGCTGTTCTTTGGGTTAATACGGAGTGCCTCTTCAAAAATAGCTTCTGCGTCAGCGGTGCGACCCTGCTGAATAAAGAGGGCGCCGAGACTGGTCGCAACGCCATCCGAGTAAGGTTGAAGTTCTAGTGCCCGACGGAAATGGCGCTCAGCCTTCGCGTACATCTCACAGATTCCGAAACCTTTTCCGGCTGCTTCGTGAAGGTGTGCGCGTATTTCCGGGAAGAGGTCCCGAATGCTTGCAGCACGCTCGAAGACCTCAGCCGACTGCTGATGGCGTCCGAGGCGTGAAAGCAGCTGACCCAATGCCTGGTAGGCGCCTACGGTTGGCGCAAACAAAATAGTGTCCTCATACGACTTAAGGGCATCCTCTGTGCGGCCTTCTTGTTCATAACAAACCGCCATGCCGAGAAGGGCTTCATGTAAGCCTTCGCGGTCGCGGATCAGCGCTTGGTAGATTTTTCGTGCCGAAGCAAACTCACGGACGGACCTCAGGAGATCGGCGTTCTTCAGAAGATACGCCGCGTTCAGTTTTCCGTTCGGGAGATACATCTCATCGACGATGAACTCATCATTCAAATTTGAAGGACGAAGTGCTTCGCTTTTTGAGGGGTTCGGTACTGCTGGATCTATCATAGTGTCTGGTCTACTTCCTCGCCGGCTTGTTCTTCGCCTTTGGCGCTTCTGAATTTCATGAGAATTTCACGACTTTTTCTATTTTCGCTGATGAGCTGAGCTAAGCGCGTCCGAGCTTCTTCGATCTTCGCAAATACCGCGTCGTCGTTCTGAAGCGCGTTTAAGATGAGAGTTTCGTTTTTCGCGAGTTCCGCTTTCGCTTCAATCTGGAATTCGGCACTGAGTCTGTCGGAGGGGAGAGACGCAATGGCATCATTCACTTTTCTATCGTAAAGTTCGAGAGCCTTCAGGGCTGACGCGCGTTCGCGCTCGTAAGCTTCCAGCGGATTCTTGTTTGTCTTTTCAGCGTTCTCCGCGATCTGGTCGATCGGCGAGGCGATAAATTCACGTGTGGAGTCGCTCAGACGCTCCAAACACCGATTTTTCGATCGGAGCAGACTTAGAATTTCACTCGAAATTTCTTCAGATGTTCTATCGATGTCATTCGTCATCGTGGATTATCCTTGGTTAGAGTTTTTACGAGTAGCTGCAACGTCTTTATTGAACTGGGTGACCGCTTGTTTCCATCCGTCTAAGAGAACCTCGAGGTTCTTTTGTACGGCTTTCAGTGGTTCGGCATTGGTTTCGATATTCGCTTTCAAAAGTTGGGAAATCATAAAGTCATAGAGCCGTTCAAGCTCACGGGTAACTTCGCCGCCGACCTCGTGATTGAGGGAAACATTGAGCTCCGAGATAATGTCATGCGCTTTGCCGATGTATTTCCCTTTTTCGGCGACGTTTTTCGCCTCAATAGCGGAGATCGCTTTTTTGATGTTTTGGATTGCACCCTCGTACAGCATGATGAGGAGCTGCTGCGGGGTCGCGCTCTGTATTGACATCGTTTTGTAGTTCTTCGCGCCGTAAGTCATATCTCGTCTTTCCTCATCCGTTCATTAACCGCCCATCAGCTGCGAAATCATGTTTCCGCCGCCGCTGGACAGTGCACTAGACACATACGCTTGTTGTTGCTTCATTCCGTTTAGGGTCGCTTCAAGCTTCCCAAACTGGCTCAGTAAACTCTCTTGTCGACGTTGAAGCATGCGTTCCTTTGCTTCGATATCGTTGTCGATCCTTTTTATTTTATTTCTCATGGTTGCTTCGCGCTGAGCGAGGAACCCGTTTCCAGGGCGGGTATAACCCGCCATGACTTCACGAACCTGAGTCACAAATCCGTATTCGCCCGCGATTCCGGTAACGACCCCGTTGAAGTCCTTTTCGAGAGCCTTCGTGAACTTCTCTTCGGAGAGATTCAATTTCCCACCCTTGTCGAATTCGATTCCCATTTGGTTCAAGAATTTCAGGCGAGGAGAGTCAGGATCATCAGTATTATCCCAAACCGGAAAGCCCTCATGAAACAAGTTACGGAGGCGGTACTCGATGGATTGAAGGGAGGTATCCCCTGCGAATGAAGTGGAGGTGTCGGATTTTTCATCAACCTGGTTTTGCTTATTGATGAATTCCAAGATGCCGTTGATCTGGTCGACGACGCCTTTCATCTTTCCAGCCATCTTCTGAATGTCTTCGCCAATTTTTAGTGTGAAGGGTTTTCCCTCCTCGGCCTGTTTGAGATCGAGGGTCACACCGGAGAGAAAATCGGGAATCTTGTTTTGTCCGGCTTCAAGTTCGTAGCCATTCAGTTTGAGGATCGCGTTCTGAGATTCGCGATCCGTGTCGATGTAGATGTCTTCTTTTCCATCTAAGAAGTAGAACTCTGGAAAGATGACTTCCTTCTCTACGCCTTCTTCTTTGGATGCGATCATGAGGCGCCACGGCTTATCCGGGTCGCTGTCATCACGCATAACAGTTGCGCGAATCGATCCGTCGCTTTTCGTGTTAATTGCGCGTGCGACCCCACTTAAGCTCGCGTTTTCCCCACCGATGTAGATTTCTTCCTTCTCGCCGCTGGGTGCGTAGACAACGACGTAGCCGGTTCCGAGTACAGGTTTGTCCGCTGTCTCGAATCCGTTGGTGACGACCGACGAACGGTTTGCGAGTTGACTGACTTCGATTTCGTAAGTCCCGGGTTGTACTTTAGTTTTATCAAGCGTGACGCCCAATTTATTCGCGGCATCACCAAGATCGAATTTAAATTCTTTGAAGGAGGTGGGGTTTCCGATTTCGGCAAGCGCACGATCGAAGTTTGCGAACTTCCCTTTGAACTCTTGAAAGAGTTTCATGCGGGTTTCTTCTTTGGTCTTACGAGCTTGAAGCTGATTCACGGGCTTGCGTTCAGCCTCCATGATCTGCTTGATAGCTCCATTGAATTGACCTCCACCGACGAGGTCAGTCCGCATGCCCAATTGTTACGTCCTCCATGACGAACCCACTCTCCAAAGGCTTCCTGCCTTCGTTCCAGGGGTTCCTACTATTATGACGCGCGCGAGGACTGTCGTACAAGTCGGCAAAATAAACCGAGTGCCTCAGCTCCGGTTCGTCAGACTTTTGTCGGGGTCTTCTATTCGATCTCTCCTTATAATGGGGTGAATTGTAGGGGTGGCGGAGACCTTTATAACGTAACTATCCGTAATTATTAGTATTTGCGCGCAGCAAAATTTCTTTATTATCCGACCAATTTAGTCGATAATAAAGAGTAGGGAATTCAACGGGGTACGTTTGTTTTTGGGGGATTCACATGAAAGCCACACATCTAGCCTATGGGTTCATCGGAGCGCTGCTTGTTCTGACATCGAGCGAGCGTTCGTGGTCTGGATTCGACGACGATGGATACGTTCAGACCGATGAAAGTGGTAAGCCTGTCGTCCCGACGCCTCACGTGCGTCAGCGAAAAATGCCGAAAGCCCCAAAAGCTGAAGGTGTGGCATCAAACCCCGCGGGGAATCAACCTAAACCCAAACGCGAACACACAAAGAACCCGACCCGTGTGATTACTCATGAAGCAGATGAGGTAAGAACCGCCCGTTTGGAACAACGAGCAAAAGACGCGGAAACGAAATCCAAAGTCCGCGAGGCACTTCGTCTCCTGAATAATCTACGATTGAAAAATGGGGAAGGCACCATGTCCGGTGACGGATGTAAAAATGACGTCTGCAGGTTCAGTTACAAAGAGGCCGGACGGAAGGTTTCCTGCTCAGGTAGTATTGAATCGTTTCTCATTGACGAGAGCCCGGGCTTCACTTGCGGTGACTCAGTTTGTTTCTTGAATAAGTCGACGGGAAGAATGGACTGTAACTCTAAAAACTCTCCCGTTGCAGGTGGTTCTACGCCTGCACCCATGCCCCCCTATCGAAATCCTGCGGGAGTGCCTGGAAATCCAAACTGTTTCTTTGATGAGGCGACTGGCCTTGTAAAGTGCCCAGGCCCTCACGATCCACGACGTGAGCATCCAGGTGTTCGAGACGCGATTTGAAGATCATTTCACTGCAGAAAATTTACCGTTTAGGACGGTAAGGGTAGAAAGATTTCGGACGAATTCACCGTCACGATACGAGATCTTTCCGGTGGCGCCATTGAGGCCATTGGTCGCTCTCAGGTGATCGCGAACGCGAGAACGATCGACTAAAGGTTCCTGGATTTCAATCAGCGCAGCTTTTACGGCAAGTGCCGCATCGAATGCCATCGCATCGATCGTCGTTGGCATTTCGCCCGACTCATTACTGAAGCGTTCAATGAACTCGTTCGTCACCTTCGAATCGTTCTCGGGAGCCAGTCCATCCACGAAGAGGGAACCTTCTGCAAAATCCTTCGCGCGATCTAAGAGTTCCTGCGAGTGCCAGGTTGAGATTCCCAAGAATCGAATCTTGTCGATATCCCGATAGGCAAACGTCGGTACAATTTGGGCGACTGTTTTCGGATCATCTGGAATAAAGACGGCATCAAAATTCACGATAGGCGGAAGATCGAAGTACATCGCGGTCTTGCGAGTCTTCTTTGTGATCTTCATCTCCTCGCGCTTCTTCGCTAGCTCCTCGATTTCGCGCTTCCGCGCGTCGGTATAGTATGTCCCGCTCAACTTATCGATCGCGGTTCTAAAATCGGTTTCACCAGGAGCGTACGATTCATATCCCACAATTTTTCCGCCAAACTCCTCAACCGCATCCCAAAAACTTTGGGAGTACTGTTCACCAAATTTATCTTTCGGATAAACGATCGCAAAACGTTTTAGCTTAAATTTCTCAATCGCGACGCGCGCGATTTCCATCGCCTGGAGCCGCGGGGTGAGTCCCGCCGCAATGACATATTCGCCCTTAGCGGCGACTTGTTGAGAGAGGGTGATCAGAGGAAGTCCGAGCATCTCCGCGCGAGTCGCGACTTGATCGATTCCTTTCGAGAGGAGCGGGCCAATGACGACGGATACGTTTCTCTGATTCGCGAGCTTATTGAGACCCCGAATCGCGCTCTCTGCGGTGTCGCCTGAATCTTCAATGTGAAGGCGAAATTTCTCCGCAGTCGGGTCGAAGGTCCGGAAGGCTTGAGAGATCGCTTGCAGAACGCGCGAACCGAATGTCGAAAATTTTCCAGAAAGGGGTAGAAGAACGCCGACGGAACGTGGATCACCCTGAGAACTTGCAGCAGGCGCATTCAAATCTAGGCCGGGCTGAATGCGGGATTTCAGCTGAGTCGCAAGCGGAGCGTCGCTATACGATTGGAGGAGCGTAACGAGATCTTGTTGTTTTTGGATCTGTGAAAGGGCGCGGTCCAGCTGCTCGATGAGAGCGGTGCGCGTCGTGGCGGCTTCCCCGAGCGTGCGACTTGCTTCCAGGGTCGCTTTCGCGCTCTCAAGCCACTCCGATTTTTGGATCAGGTTTTTTGCTTTCAGAGAATAGTACTTCGCTCGTGTGTCGTTATTCAGACGATCTGGATGAATTTCCTTCAGTGTCTGGAGCGAGTCTTCGACTTGATCCGCCTCAGAGAGCGCGGAGGCTAGGTTATAATGGAGGTAGGGCTTGATACTGTCCGGAGCATCAGCAGAGTCGAGCGCACGCTGAAACTGAACGATCGCAGGCAGAGGGCGCTTCGTAGCCATGTAAGCCAGGCCCTTTAGATTTCGAATGTAAGGAAGAAGAGCGGAAGACTTATTCTTACCTTCGAATACGGTGGCCTGGTTGATGAGCGTATCGAACTGCTGTTTCGAGTAGAGGCCTTGAAGCTGCTGATATTCGGGTGCGCTGGTTGTGGAGTTTTGTTCTCCGCCGCTCGATAGGCCTGAAGTCGCAGACGAATTTTTCTTTTGGCTGCGGGGGGCGACAACGCGCGGATCCGTTTCGCGTGAGTTTGTTTTCTTCGAACCCGATGCACAGCCGGAAACGAAGATGAGGCCGCTCATCAGAACTGAAAAAAGAGTCTGAAAGCTGCGCTTGTTGTGGCTCGTCGAAATCTTCACGATTCCTTTCCTATACCCCAAACTTCGCGTGGTCTTAAAGGACTAAAAAGCCAAAAACCCTTGAATTATCAAAGGGTTTAAAGAGGCTGATTTTAGCTCTGGATTTCATAGAAATCGGGGTGTTATGTTCTTAACGCGGCGCGTATACAGGGTGAGAATCCCAGTGCCGATAAATCAATGGCCGAGGTGTGAGAGATGAAATCCTATTTCTACTTATTTTACGGTGTGGCTGCCGCGTTTGTCGTCATCGCGTTCGCCTATGGCCTAACGGCCTTTGTCGCCTGACGGGCGATAGGTCATCAGCAAAGACTCTCCGTACGGAGTCGGCACCATTCCAACCTGTTTAAATCCGACTTTTTCATAAGAACGAATCGCGCCAATGTTGGCGGGATCTGGATCTGCAATCACTTCTTTTACGCCCCTCGATCCCATCAATAGTTCGTGAATGAACTTCCGAACCATCTCCGTGCCGATCCCTTGGTTGAGGAGTTTTTCTTCCCCAATCATCTGATCCAGTCCGTAGGTTCCGGGTTTAGCATCCGGCCACCAGCCGGCGCCCACATTCCAGGCTTCGTAGTGCTGAATGTAGCCGATGATCCGTCCGTTCAGTTCGACCATGAAACCGTGAATGTTCTTCGCTTTCTTTCCAAGATATTTCGCACGCACCTCGGATTCAATTTCGGATTCGCTCCAAAACTTCTTCACATGAGGCGTTTTCAGCCAGCTGAGAATCAAATCCATGTGCGTTTCTTCGAGCGGAATAAAACGAATATTCATCAGCCGAACAAGTCCTTCATGCGGTCGAAGAACTTCTTGTGCATGGGATGAGAGGCATCGCCGTGCTCCTGAAATTTTTTCAAGAGTTCGCGTTGTTCGCGCGAAAGTTTCGTCGGCGTCTCAACAATCACGCGAATGAGTTGGTCGCCGCGTGATGGGGAGCCGAGGTAGGGCATTCCTTTTCCCTTTAAGCGAAG
>CAYOJT010000014.1:15341-20959 GCA_964404365.1 uncultured Bacteriovoracaceae bacterium | reverse complement strand
CGCATTTGGGTTCATGGATGATGAGCTCAGAAAATACGACTGTTTAGCTGGAAAAACAGACGCCGAGATCACGAAGAAAGCTCGAACCCGCATATTCGGAAATGATATTCCGGGCGAATACAAACTGACTTACGAAACGAAGTGCTTTGGCGCCGACTTAAAAGGTGTTCGATTCTATGTCAGTTCCATTGGATACGATGAAGATTACACACAAGTCGTCTTGGAGCTGAAAACCAAGAGTAAAGGTACGCTCTATCCGGAGCTTTGTATCTACGGCCCAGGTGAAGTTCGAAAATGCCCAGCTGGCATGTTCGAAAGACCTACGACTTTCAGTAAGCCGACCGCAAACTAACGCTGAAATTCAGATCAGATGTGATGTCGGTACTTCAGAGTGACGCCTCTGAATCCCCCGAGGTTAATGTCTTCGAGTTTCGCCTTCTTCAATGCATCGCGCACGCAGTGTTCTGTTTCCGGGATGCTGATGTTGTTTTCGATCAGTTCTACATCGGTCACACCACCGAGCTTTCCAAAGGTAACTTCATAATCCGCAGAGCCCGTGAGGTCTTCGCGGGAGATCTTCTTTTTCTCTAGATCTTTCCGGATGCAGACTTCGGATTCCCAGCTCGCTTTGTTAATGGCTTTTCGCAGAACGAGATCGTCATCATCCGAAATGAGCTGGTTGTCGCTGGTTGAACAGCCGGAAATTGAGAAAAAAAGCGGAATGAAGAGTGCGAGTTTCTTGAAGTTTTGCATTTGCAGTCAGTACCAAAGGTCGATTTAAGGGTCAAAAGTCGGAGCGAAAAAGTGCTTTCGGGGAGAAAGTGAGTCTCTTCAGTCAAAAAACCCACTATTTTAGCGGGTTAGGTCGAGTTTCGATTTTTCGTGATTTTTAGCCAAAAAACCGCTTGAAATCCGGTCGAAAAAAAGCCCTTCGAACCGCTCTAGACGCGGCTAGCGAAACGAACCGAAAATCACTTGAAGGGTGGGAAGCGAACCCCGTGATAAGACAGGGGTTTGTAGAAATCTTGACGAAACCGACAAAAAAATTTTGACGGATGGGTAAAAAGTCCTTAGCCTTGTAAGTGAGTCGACGTTGGGTTGACTCTGGCTACCAAGGAGAAGGTTGCTACCATACGAGTCACTGAAGGCTCGGTTTCCTCCGATTCGGCGCAAAGCTCTCGGTCATTGCGGAAGCAGACGAGAGCGGTAGTGGCGCCCAGTGGAAGACACGCTTCTCCGAAGACTAGCCATAAGCATTAACGAACTCATGGACGGGTTACTTCAAGGAGGAGCATTGATGCTCACATCACAATCTTCGCTAGTCGGTTCTTCACAAGCTATCCAAGAAATTTACAACACCATCGATAAAGTCGCTTCGACCGACAGCACAGTGCTGATTACGGGCGAAAGCGGAACAGGCAAAGAGCTCATCGCTCGCGCTATTCACGAAAAATCCTCTCGCGCTTCCAAGCCGATGATCACCGTGAACTGCGGTGCGATCCCAAGCGAGCTTTTGGAGGCCGAACTCTTCGGTCACATCAAAGGTGCTTTCACGGGTGCTACGAATAACCGTATCGGACGTTTCGAAGCAGCAAACGGCGGAACGATCTTCCTGGACGAAGTGGGCGAGCTTCCACTGGCTCTTCAAGTGAAATTGTTGCGCGTTCTTCAAACCAAACAGTTTGAAGCAATCGGTTCCTCGAAAACCACCGAAGTCGACGTTCGCATCATCGCAGCAACGAACCGCGACCTCGAAGAAGCTTCCCGCAAAAAAGAATTCCGCGATGACCTCTACTACCGCTTAAACGTCATCCCAGTGAAGGTTCCTGCTCTCCGTGAGCGTAAATCCGACATTGCGATGCTTGTGAATCACTTCATCTCCCAGTTCAACGCAGCTACCGGCCACAACGTTGAAGCTCCAAGCGGAGAAATCATGAGTGCACTTCAAGCCTACGACTGGCCAGGAAACGTTCGTGAGCTTGAAAACCTCATGGAACGCCTCGTGATCCTGAAAGGTCAAGGCACTGTGGATTTAGGTGATCTTCCTCACCGTATTTTCCAAAAATACGCAGAAGGTCAGCCTCAAGCTGCAGGCGCTATGTCTGAGTGGGAATACCCACGCATGGTTCTTCCAACCAACGGCGTGAACCTCAAGAACATCGTTGAAGCATTCGAAAATCATTTGATCGATCAAGCTCTCGCTCGTACGGGCAACAACAAGAACCGCGCGTCGGAACTCTTGATGATGAACCGCACGACTCTGGTTGAGAAGCTTCGTAAGCGCGGAATGATCACTCCAGCATCGAAAAAGGGTGCAGATCTTCCATCAGGCGCTTCGGTGGCTTCGAATCCAACGGCATCGGCTTCCAGCAGCACACCCGCTGCGAATCCAAGCCGTCCTGGATACAACCCAGACGCAGCAGTCTAAGTTAGCTTCAGGGGGCTCATCTTCGTTATCCCCCCGAGCCCTCATGAAAATACAGAACCCCCGTTGGTCGTAGGATGCGATCAACGGGGGTTCTGATTTTTGGAGCCCTTGAAAAATCCTAAAGCGTTTTGACTTTGAGTCCTAGAAAGCTTGGGTAAGATAAACCCATGCTTAAAAATAAATTTTCTCAAACATTCGTAGCCTTTCTATTAGTCGCTCTCCTCACCGCCTGCGGAAGTACCGAAAAAAATGCCCGTGAGAAGCTTGAAGAAGGCGACTACGACGCCGCTGTGACCCTTTATGAGCGTGTGGTGAAGAATGATCCGAACAACGCAGAGGCGGTTGCGAATTTGAAGCGTGCTCGCGAAGGCTCAATCGGAAATCGTCTGATCGATGTTCGTAAGTCTCGGATGGCTGGAAATGGGGATCAGGGCTTAGATCAGCTCTTAAGTGTGTTCGAGCGTGAGAAGACATGGAATGTATTTCCGGGCGGCGGGGCGAAATACACCCAAGAAGAGGAAGTGGGATACGCTTGGAAGACCTATCAAGCAAAAATCCAATCTGCCGTATCTGCAAAACAACCACTCCAAGCAGAGACGATTTGGCGCCGATACGCGCCGGTCTTTTCGGAAGCGAAATATTCCAAGGGAGTTCAGTCTCTTCATGGATCCGTTCTCGCAGCCGGGAAGACTCAATGTTCTCAGCTCGCGCGCGAAGCTAAAAATAATTATCCTTATTACGCGAATTTTGTTTCGCGATTCTGTAGACATTTTAAGGCCGGAGTTCGCGTTTCTGCGGACGAAAGCTCGCGCTTGAATGAACTTTATTCGGGCGTGGATTATGAAGGGTCGATTTCTGGTTTGCCGTCCGAATATTTCGGCTTTATGCGCTCAGCTTGGGATGATGCTTTGAAGAGCAGCCCTTGGTACGATCCCAAAGGTAAAAAGCACATCAAGGTTCGTGTCGATGGTCAATACCACTTCGATCATCAGAAGACCTTAGTCACTCGCGTCCACGAGTATAAAGAAAATGAAAAGTACGACGAGATCGAAAACGTAGCGAAGACGCGCCAAGTCCCGTATCAGGCCACGCGCTGGGAAACGGATCCTAAAGACGGGATTTTAAAACAGAAGACAGTCACGGAAGTCAGAACGGAAACGTACAACGAACCCGTGAAGGTGACGAAGACACGGGAAGTAGCGAAAAATTTTCCATACAGTGCTCTTTACCACCAGATTAATGTGGATCTCTCGCGCTCCTTTGAAGCAAAACTGGGCGATAGATCCTTTTCAATTTCGAATAAACTTCAAGGCCAGGCACAAGGTGATGAACAAAACCTGAAGCGAGACGATATCGGATTGATGCCCTCTAAGGCGCCTCTCTTGGATCCTGCAGAATGGGTGAAGAAGGATGCGACGTCTGTAACTGAAGAAGTTCGCTCGAGTCTTGCTCGTGAATGGCAGCTCACGAACTGTGCTCAAGGTGACGGGGGAACGAGTCCAGCCGCGGTCGGGAACTACGCCCTTCGTTGTGGTCGTGATCCCGCAAACGCGAACGCGGCCGTTGTGAACGAGTGGTATAAGAACGCGGTGGGTTTATCTGCATCGGAAACTGAAGCGTTATTAGCTGAAAAATAAGCTCTTTCGCTAGAATTTGATCCATTTGGAACACTCTGAAACAGGGTGTTCCAAAAGCCGGGTTATACCTGAGTGATGAAAACTCAGCGTAAGACTCACCTCAAGATTCTATCTCTCCTTTCACCGAGCCTAATACTTTTCCTGATGTCCGGTTGTTCTTCACTCGAAAAAGAGGCGCGAGAGAAGTTGGAGCTCGGAGACTATGACGCCGCTCTTCCGCTCTATGAGCGTCTAGTAAAGAAGGAAGACGCCAACTCCGAATATCTGGACGGATTAAAACGCTCACGAGAGGGTTTTGTCGGCGTTCGCCTCATCGAGATTCGTCGATCGCGGGTGAGTGGAAACCTGGATCTTGCTTTAAATCAGCTCAAGTCGGTTCTCGCGCTCCAAAACGAATGGAAACTCTCGCCAGTCGGCGCTGCACGCTTCACTCAAGATGAGGAGACTCAATACGCTTGGCCGGCATTTCAGGATCGAGTTCAGGGCGCGATCCGCTCTGGCCATCCACTGCTCGCCGAATATGAATGGAGGCAGTTCCAACCCCTTTTTACCGATCCGAAGTACTTAAATGGCTTAGACAGCTTGGGGCGAGAGGTAGTCGCGCTTGGAAAGCTCGAGTGTTCCCGTTTAGGAAATAAAGCAAAAATGGATCAACCCTATTACGCCGCGTTTGTTGCGCGATTTTGTAGGCATTATAAATCTTCTAAAAGAATATTTGTGAATGAACCCCTTATTTTAAAGGATCTTTTCAGCGAAATAAAAGTTTCCGGGAGCGTGAATTCGTTTGATGAAAACGACCGAGGGTTCTTAGCGAGCGCTTGGCAGGGCGCCTTTCAGAAAAGTCCCTGGTACGCTCCAAAGGCGAGTAATGCGGTTTCGACGAACTGGAGTGGCGCGATCGATTTTTTGCACACGACTGAGCCCGTTTGGCGTGTTCAGGATTACTCCGTTGAGGTTCCTTATACGGCGGTTGAGTACGTGACGAAGACTCGAAAGAATAAGGCGGGTGAGGATGAGAGCTACACGGAGGGCGTTGAGGTCACGCGATACAAGTCCGAGCATCGCGAGTACTCTTACCGAGCTCTTTTTCATCGCCAGAAAATCCAAATGAGGTTAGGGGCAGAGGTCTCGATCGGCGCGCGAAAATTCACATTGAGCGATCAAAGGCAGTACTCAGTCGAGGGCGACGAAGTTTCTGAGTCTAGGCCTGACATTGGTCTTCATGCGCATCGCCCACTCATCTTTGAAAAAAGTGAGTGGATTCGTTATGAGCTAGCGAGCTACGAGGAAAAGATTTTGAATGCGATGAAACAGGAGTGGGTTTCTGCTTATTGTTCTGATCTGGGTGAAATCAGTCGGGACGAGGGAAATCGTGTCCACCGATGTGCCCGCGATTCTTTGGGTCTTCAAGTGGCTGGCGTTCAGAGCTGGTACCGGAATGTGCTCGGGGTGAATCCGAGCGATGCGGAGAGTTTAATCGCAGGAAAGCTTTGAGACATTTTTATTCAATAATTCCATATCCCTGATATGCCGAGATGAGATTCCACCTTCAA
>CAYOJT010000014.1:0-15331 GCA_964404365.1 uncultured Bacteriovoracaceae bacterium | reverse complement strand
GAATCCGTGGTGGGGTTTAAGTCTTGCCGCACAGCGTTACATTCGATAAGAGAGTGCCATGAAAACTCAAGCACTTGTGGCCTCGGTTCTTGCCATCGCTTCTTTTTCGCTCGCCATGCGCGCGGATGAGCCGGCCGATTGTTCGGTTTCGGTCGAAGTGGTGAATCGCCTCGGAGTTTATAGGAATTTTCTGAACGCACTCGAGGCGCAGATTTTAACCGAAAAAGGTTTCACCGTCTGTCAGGGTGACGAGGTGAGGCGCTGTAGAACGGAATTTAATCTTTCACTTTTATTTCGGGGCGGCCGCGAGTCTCTGACTCGAAATCTGACGATTCGTAAGAACCGAGAAATTCTTCTGAATCAGGACTATCTCCCGAATCCTACGAGCGTTGGAGCTTTGAAGATTCTTCGAACCGCTCCGACCTGTGCGGAGTTGAAGGCGCTCGCGGAGCGATAATTATTTTTTATCGTCTTCCGCTTCTTTCTCTGCGCCATCTTTAGCTGTTTTTCGAACTAAGTTTCGGATAATGCGATTTCTATTCGCACCACCCACGAGTGCTCGTGCGTCTTCATAAAGGCGCGGATCGTTGACGAGAGCGCCCAGTGTTCCGACACCGTTATTCACTTTTTCCATGATGTCGCCCAGGTTCTTTGTCGTTTTATTTAAATTCTTCGCCTCAAGCGCGGTCGCGACGCCTGATAGGCCGGCCGCTGCAGTCGAGAGATTCATCATGATGGAGTCGAAACGATTTCCTTTGTTGAGCGATTTTAAAACTACATCCAGGTTTGCGACGGCTGAGTTTAGATTGACCATCAGCTGATCGCTTTTTGAGAGGAAGCTCATGAGGTCGTTTGAGGAAATATTTGCTATTTCATCGCCCTCTTTTAGGGGTTCATTACCATCGCCCGGATTAATGGCGATGTACTTATCTCCTAATACCCCTTGGGTTAGAATTTCCGCGGTCGCTCCTTTTGTGACGTGATCTGCGTAATCGAGTTCGACCCCCAGAGTAACTTCGATGTTCTTTGTTCTAGAATCGAAGTCGACCTTCTTCACTGTGCCCACTGCAATACCCGAGAGGACGACCTTTGATCCGACCAGGATTCCTGAAGCGTTAGGAAAGTGAGTCATGAACCGGCGCTTTTTTGTGAATGCGCTTTCTGCGCCTCCAAGAACTAGGATTGCGACCATGGAGAGCGCAAGCCCGAGGGTGACGAAAATTCCGACTTTAAAATCTTTACCAGTGTTCTTATTCATTTATGCAGCTCCACGCCTTGGACAAAGGATTGAACGAATGGGTCTTTGCTCTTTGAAATGTTCTCTGGAGTATCGATCATATAGATTTTTCCATCTTTTAGGATTGCGATGCGATCGCAGATCTCGAAGGCCGCGGGAATATCGTGGGTAACAAAGATTCCCGTGATCCCACGCGATTTTAGCTTTTTCACGTTATCCGTGAGTCGGCGGGTGTTGACGGGATCGAGTCCAGCAGTAGGTTCGTCAAAGAGAATGATGGCAGGCTCTAGAATGGTAGCGCGTGCGAGACCGGCGCGTTTTTGCATCCCACCGGAGAGTTCGTTCGGTAGAAGATCGTGTGTGTCCTTCATATCGAGAAGTTCAAGCATGGCGTCGACTTTCTTCCGAATTTCCTCGTCGCTGAGTTTCGTGTGTTCCCGAAGAGGGTATTCTAGGTTTTCTTCGACAGTCATCGAATCAAAAAGAGCGCCGTTTTGAAAAACGAAACCAATTTTCGCACGAACAGGAAAAAGTTTTCGTTCACTCAACTTCGTCAAATCCTGACCTTCGAATAGAATTTCTCCCGCGTCGGGAACGTCCAGTCCGATGATAGAGCGGATGAGTACGCTCTTTCCGGTTCCCGATCCGCCAAAGAGTCCCAAAACCTCCCCGCGATGCAGGGTGAGGTCGATCCCCTGGTGGACCTTCTTTTCTCCGAATGCTTTGTGAATGCCCTTCAATTGGAGCGCGATTTCGTCTGTCATTGGGGTGGATACACCGTGAGAATAAAGAATTTCGTCAGGAAGAAGTCACTGATCATGATGAAAATACTCGAACTCACCACAACCCAAGTCGTGGATTCTCCGACCCCTTCGGTTCCGCCCTCGGTATTGAATCCTTTCCAGCAGGCGGTGATTGCGATGAAGAAGGCGAAGACCATGGTTTTAGCCATGCCGGTCAGTAGGTCAACGCTCTTCACCGTTTCGAGAGTCTTCGTGATGAAGTAGCCCTGGCCAATTCCGTGTTCGGTTTTACAAATGATCATTGCGCCCCAGAGCGCGACGTAATCTGCGAAGAGAGTGAGTATCGGCAGCGAAATCATACAAGCAATGAGCCGCGGGATCACGATGCGCTGAATCGGTGATGTGCCGAGCGCACGGATGGCGTCGATTTGCTGGGTAACTTTCATGGATGCTACTTCGGCCGCGATCCCTGAACCAATACGACCTGCGACGAGAAGCGAAGTAAAGACCGGCCCCATTTCACGAACGATGGAGAGTGAAGAAATTTTCGGCACATACAAGGTGCCGCCGAATTTCGCGAGCCCATGTCCGAACTGAAGCGCCATCACCGCGCCGACGCCTAGTCCGGTGACGCAAACGAGGATGAAGGAACTCACGCCGATGAAAAAGATTTGGTCCAAGACGAGTCGAAAATAAAAGGGACGGCGGAACAGATCTCGGAAGACCTGACGGACAAGATTTGCGAAGCCACCTGCGAATGTGAGGAGCGAAAGTCGCTCCGTTCGTCCATCGATCATTTCTTAATATTAACGCAGCTTTAGAGATGAGACGAAAGCGGTAAAATCTTCCACGTGGAGATCGAACTTATCGGGTCTCGCAATGTAGATGAGGTCGTAGACGCAGTGCTCCCGGGATAGAACGATGGCTCGGATCTTTGTTTTCTCACCCGAAATCGTTCCCTGAATCGTGCGTTGGATAGCCTCGTGCTCGGCTACGGTGACTTTCTTGTCCTCGGTTTTCACCACATGAGTGAAGCCGAGTAAGAGTTCTTTCAAGTAAGGCTCGAGATTTTTCGCCTCTTTTCGATTCGCACGACAGGTCGAATTCAACGAAATGACCGCACCCGTGTCCACGTGTTGAAAGGCGTCGTCTGCTGCTTCCGAAGAAAATGCATCGGTGCTGGCATCCATTTCGTCGGAACTGAAAGTCGCGCCGGTATCGAGTTTTTTCCACTTCGGGTTTTGACCGAGATCGAGAATCGAATAGTGTGCGCGATCTTTCTGGTCCACGGGCTTCACGTTTCCAACCAAGATCGAACCGGTAGAGCAGCCCATCAGCAAAGCGAAAAGAGCCCCAATGGAAGCGAGTGTCAAAACTTTGGCGGAACCGGGGGTGAAGGGTGTAGTTCTCATGCTGTTTCAAGTATTTAAGACTGAATTTAGTTTTGGATCAATCGAAGAAGAAGGATCACCTTCGGCGAACGATTTCGCGACGAGAAAATGGTGAGGCTTTGACGGAAAAAGGAGAAAAAATGACGCTAGAGTCAAAATTGACTCGGATTTTTGATCCTGACTCGCCTAAGGCAAAGTTTTTCTCTCGGTCGATTTTTCCGAATTCCCAAACTGAAACGGAAACTTCTGCCCGATCTAAATTTTCCGAGTCTTTTTTTTCCGAGGTGGCATTGGCGTTGCTTTAGAAGTTACTCGGAGTTCTCTGCAGAGGGGGCTCCAAGCATCGATTCCAAGAGGGGGTCGATGAATGCTGATTAAGGGGTCCCGACCGTTCGGGAATCAGCTTGAATGGAAGCGCCAGCGTTTTGGCGATTCCGGGTTTGGATAAATGGTGAATAAGCAGGACGCTGATCTCACAACCATTTACCCGCGTGGGGGATTTTTCGATCAAACGGGAATACGCCGTTGGGTCGATTTATTCATTATCGCGGTTCTCGCTGCGGTTTTTTCGACCGCATCCTCGCGCGCATCCTCATCGATCGAACTTCAAACTTTTAAAACCCATACGCGGCTCACCGTTGCTGTAGACACTTCTACGGACATCGATTGGAAGGATTCGCGCGAAGGTTTCACGCTGCTCTTAAAAGGCCTGGCCTCACAGGATTTGGTATTAGACCGTGCCGCCCTCAAGTCGGCCGGCGATGAACGTGTCCGCGACCTCGACGTAAAAGAAACCGATGCGGGTCTGTTGATTACGGGTAAATGGAACTTTCCTCGTGGCGATCTAGCTCCACAAGATCCGAGAATGGAGCGCTTCCAATACCGCGAACGTGATCCTCCAAGTTTGGTTTTCGATCTTTGGCCAAAAAAAGGCCCAACCGTGGGCGAACTCAAGAAATTGGGCCAGAAAAATGCTCGTTTGAGTGCGATTCGTAAGGCCGAAGAGGATGCAAAACGGAGACAAAAACAAAGGGAAGAGGCGGAGAAAGCGCTGGCATTGATTTCGGATGTCTCTCGTTTCTGTCGTGAGCCACTGAAGGATCAAGTCGACATTTTTCTTCCGCATTATCCGGTGCATGAGCCGATCGCATTTGAAAAAATCATCCCGCAGGGAACGCCCGATGAAGGCTTCCCATTCATCCGTCCGAAGGCCTCGAGTCCAGACGCAGAGTATGTGAATCTCGCTTTAGATCTATTTGCGAAGAAAAATTATGCGCTCACTGTGAAAACCATCGAGTTTTATGAAAAGGAGCGACCTGCTTCGATTCATAAAAACGACATGAAGCTTTTGAAAGCGTCGAGCTACTTGAAGCTCGGGCACGCGGCGCGAGCGAAAGAGCTCTTCACACAGATTCGAGAAGAACAGCAGACGACGCCTGCTGCATTGAGTGCGGGAATTTGGTTAGCCGAGCAGACCCGCCGTGAGGGTGATCACATTCAAACTTTAGAGCAGTACCTCTGGCTTGTGAGCCGATTTCCTTCACACCGTTTAGCTTGGGCGTTCCATTTGGTGGCAGCGGAGGCGCTCTACGCACTGAAACAAACCGACCGAGCTGTGAAACAGTACGAGTGGGTAGCTGAAAATGCTCCGACCCGGACTTCGCGTTCGATGGCGGCCCTTCGATTGGGCGACGTCTACTTGAACCGCCTCCAGTACGACAAAGCATTGGCCGCGTATTATCGGATGATCGAAAAATATCCGGCTGAAGCAAAAGAATTTCCAGCCATTCAGATTAACCGCGCCGAGAGCCTCTATGGCTTAGGGCAGTACGAGCGTGCTGAAGCCGCATTTGAGGCGTTTTTAGCGAATCACCCAGGTCATCCTGCCGGCTGGCGCGCGAGCCTCCGGATCGGTGAAATCATCGCCCGCCGCGACGGAGCGTCGAACGTTGAAGCCGCAAGAAAAAGTTTTTTAGCGACGATTAACGCTTATCCATTCAGTCCTGGCTCAACGGTGGCTAGACTTCGCTTGATTCCATGCGGTGATCACGGTGGGTTCACCACTGATACGGCGATTGGTTTCTTCTCGAACGATACGAAGAAGTTCACGGGTGATGGCGAAATCGCGATGGAAAAATTCCCAGAACTTCGCGCTATCTCTCGCGTTCGCACGCTTGTGCTCATGTCCGATATTCCCACTGCGCTTGCAGCAGCAATCGATGAGCGTGAAGCGCTCTCGAAGAAAAGCCCAGTTTACTCCTGGATCACAGGGATGGAGCGTCAGCTGTTCCGAAAGCAGATCGTCGAGCTCATGCGCGCAGGTCAGAAGTTCGAAGCGGTCAGCTTTTATCAAAAATATTCCGACAGGATTGAAATCAAGGAAGCGATTCCAGACGAAGTCGAGGCCTCACATTTCGCTTCAATCGTCGACCCAGATTACCTCCTGAAGCTCTCGCGTGCAGCCTCCGAGATGGGTCTTGGGACGCTTGCGATGAAAATTAATAATCAATATGAAGAGGCGAGCATTCCGTTTGCTGCGGCACGAGGCATTGCGACTGGCTCCATGAATTCAAAAGACATGGATGCACGCTTGAAGCGCGCCGAAAAAGCTTACACCGAAGCGAAAGCGCTTTGGGTTCAAGATAAGAAAGCACATCGTGAAAAGGTCCAGGGGCTTCTTGCCGACATTATCGATGAGTCGCCTTTTTCCTATCAGCGAGAGGTGATCCTTGGGCTTATCGCGGAGAGCGAAAACAAGCTCACGACGGCCTTAACTCACGCTAAGTCGGCTCAACTCCTCCTTCCACCTTCGAGCCGCTATACGCGCGAACAGGCTACCGTCGATCAGTGGGTGGTCCGCCTACAAATGAAATCGGGAAATACTCGCGCTGCTATTGATGGTATCCGTAAAATCCGCGACCTCAAGGTCGATGAAAAAACGGCTTCTCAGTCCGAGGGACTTGGAGTTGAGCCATTTGAATCCCGTGAAAAACTTTTGATTTCCGAAGGAGATCTGTCGAGCAAAACCGGAAAATGGGGAGATGCCGCACGTGCGTACGGAATCCTCGTAAAAGACGGTATCGGCGGAAACCAGGCCGTGTATCAATACGCGATGAGCCTAGAGAAGTCGAAATCAGATCCTAAAAAAGTCGAAGCTTTGATCGAAAAAGTCGCTCAAAGCGATAAAGACGATTTCTGGAGAGAACTCGCTCGCAAGAGACTCGCGAGCAAAACTGCCAAGGAGGGCAACAAACCATGAGTACATACGACAGCAGGTCTGCTGGACCGACCATTGTAACGCAAGATCGCCAGATGCAGGAGTTGATTGGGCTGGCGAAGACCGTGGCTCAGTCAAAAGCTACCGTTCTGATTCAGGGCGAGAGCGGGACGGGTAAAGAATTGATGGCTAAGCTCATCCACGAATCGTCTTCACGTGCTTCGAAGGCATTTGTAGCGATCAATTGTGCTGCAATTCCTGAGAACTTACTGGAGAGCGAACTTTTCGGTTTCGAGCGCGGCGCCTTTACTGGTGCAGTGAACGCGAAAGCCGGAAAATTCGAGCTCGCGAACGGTGGAACCATTCTCCTCGATGAAATTTCGGAAATGGATATCCGTCTTCAAGCTAAACTTTTACGCGTGATCCAAGAGGGTGAAGTGGACCGCATCGGTGGTCGTAAGCCTTCGCCAGTGGATGTGCGCATTATTGCGACCACGAACCGCAATCTCGCCGAGTGCGTGAAAGACGGATCTTTCCGTGAAGATCTCTTTTACCGCTTGAATGTGGTGAATTTGAAAGTACCAGCGCTCCGTGACCGCACGGGTGATGTGAAAGCATTGGCTGAAAACTTCATTCGTCGCTTTGCTGAAAAGAATGGGAAACAATTGAGCGGGATCTCCAATGAAGCACTTTCGATCCTCGAAATGCACAATTGGCCAGGAAATATCCGTGAGCTCGAGCACACGATTGAGCGTGCAGTTCTTACGGCTCAAGGCATGCTCATTCAATCCAAAGACATCGTGATTGAGCGCCGTTCTGTCACCCAAACGATCGATCTATCGAAGTCGAACGAAGAGGCGATGGAGAAAAATGCTTGGGCTCCGGGCGAAACCTTGAACGATATCGAACGCCTCGTGATTTTACAGGCGCTTCAGTATCACCAAGGAAATCGCACGCACACCGCTAAGGCCCTTGCGATTTCGATCCGTACGCTTCGTAACAAGCTTGCAGATTACCGTCGCCTCGGCATTAACGTTTAAGTCGGGTAAAGAGTCTCGATTCAGGCAGGAGTTACCTATGCCCTCCGGTAACTCCTGCCGAGTCACAAAGTTTCGACCGCTTCGATTCGATTCGGGGGAAACGCGCTGAGATGGATAAGTATCGAGAAGGTCTCAGTCTTCGGCTTTGACGCTCGGAAAATCCGTACTCGGCAAAGTTTGGGCACGAAGCTTGTAGCATGAACTTCGGATTAGTGTGAGTTGTACCGCCTGAAAATTGGCGAACTGTTTGCGATCAGGAAAGGAGAGATTCAATATGGCCGGATTTGATGACCCAGTCATTGGTGCGCTGAACACGGCGATGAACCTACGTTTGTTAAATCAAAACGTAATCTCTTCGAATATCGCGAACGCCGATACACCTGGTTTTAAGGCACAAAAGGTCGAGTTTGAGCAGGCTCTTCGACAAACACTCGGAGTAGATGATCAGCTCCCCATGGAAACGAATGATCCGGAACACATCGCGATTCGTTCTACCGATCCGGTTCATCCCACAGTTTATGAAGACCCTAATGGTGTTGAGCGACTCGATGGAAACACCGTGAATCGCTCCGCTGAGATGGCGTCGATGGTTGAAAACCAACAGCTTTACGAAACCGCGGCTGAGATGGTGAAACGAAAACTCGGAATGCTGAAGTATTCGATTAGCGAAGGCGGAGGTAACCGTTAATGGATTTCTTTTCTTCGATGCGCGTGAGCGCAAGTGCACTTGAAGCTCAAATGCAGCGCATGAATACGATCAGCTCGAACTTGGCCAATGCCGAGACGACCCAAACGGATCCCAACGATCCGACGAGCGGTCCCTATAAGAGAAAAGACCCCGTTTTCACGGCTACGACGGACAAAGAAAGTTTCGGAGAAATTCTCCAAAATGAACTCGATCAGAACGTTCAAGGCGTGATGGTCACTGAAATTCAAGAAGATGAACGACCACCACGCATGGTTTATAACCCATCCCATCCGCATGCGAATGCGGAAGGGTACGTGGCTATGCCAAACGTGAACATGGTTGAAGAGATGGCTAACCAGATTTCCACGCAACGTTCGTATGAAGCGAACGTGACGGCTTTGAATGCGGCGAAGGCAATGGCCGCAAAAGCCATGGATATCGGTCGCTGATTGGTTTTGTTTTTAAGTACCTAAAGCCAAGGATGGTTTTGGGAAAGGGATAGGAGGTCCGCAAATGTCGAATCTGAGCGTCGAAAACCTCAAAGGTTTCGTTCAAAGTGGTGACATTGAAGGGATGGTTGGAAAAGGTCTCCAACCTCCGGTTGCGAATGATCTACGTGCAGCGCGAATTGCGGCCGAAGAAGGCCTCAATGTCGGCGCTCAAAAGCCGGCAGGCGAAACCCTCACGGGCTTTGGTCAAGTGCTGGAAGAATCCATTGCGAAAGTTAACTTAGACCAAGTTCAAGCCGACCACGCGATCAAGGAAATGATCGCAGGTCGCAATAAAAACATTCATGAAACGATGCTGGCCATCGAGCGCGCAGACACTTCTCTGAAAATGATGATGCAAGTCCGAAACAAAGTTCTCGAAGCTTATAAAGAAGTCATGAAGATGCAGGTCTAGTTTCATAGAGTTCTTACTGAATGGTATTTATGGGTTTCCGGTTTTGCGGGGCCTAGGGTTTTAAAAAGAAGGAATAAAGGGGTAATCCAGTGGATTTTCTCGAAAAGACATTTAAGCAGATAAAAGACTTCCTCAATGCGATGAGCATGAGGAAGAAAGTCGCCATCACGGTTACCGGGGTTGCGATTTTCGCGAGCATCATCGGGCTTTTCATCTGGGCGAGTGATCGAACCTACACTCCGCTCATGACGAATTTGAATCCTGAGGACTCGTCGAACATTATCCGCGTCCTTCGCGAGCGAAATATTCCCTTCAAAGTCGATCAAGCCGGTCGTGCGATTTCGGTGAGTCCAGAAAATATGGATCAGCTCCGGATGGAGCTTGCGATCATGGGGCTCCCACAGAGCTCGGTCGTCGGTTATGAAGTTTTCGACAAGAACTCGCTCGGTCAGACAAGTTTCGTTCAGCGTGTAAATGAAAAGCGCGCAAAGGAAGGCGAGATCACGCGTACGATCAATACGATCCACGGTGTTCGCCGCTCCCGTGTTCACTTGGCTATTCCTCAGAAATCGACCTTCGTTGAAGACCAAAAAAAGGCAACGGCTTCAGTCGTCCTCGATATGGTTCCTGGAATTGTGCTCACGGATCGTCAGGTCGCAGGGATTGCAAACCTCGTTGCTCGCGCGGTTGAGGGGTTGGATTCGAACGACGTCGCAATCGTCGATAGTTTGGGAAAAATGCTCTCCAAACAAAACACGGATAGCTTCTCGCAGCTCAGCGCAAATCAGATGGATTTCAAAACGAAGATCGAATCCGATATGGAGCGTCGAGTTCAGGAAATCCTAAGTCGTGTGGTGGGTGACGGAAAAGTGGTTGCGAAAGTGACTGCGGATCTTGATTTCACCTCCGTTAACGAAACCCAAACCATCTACGACCAAGACGGTGCGACTGTGAAGTCTATGCAGGAGAACAGTCAGTCGATGGAGGGTTCTAAACCGATCGCAAGTGGTGCAGCAGGAGCCCAAAGTAACACGCCTACGGGAACTGGTTCTGGCCCACAAATGGCTAAGGTACAAGACACTAAAGTCGGAAACAAAGTCGTCAATTACGCGATTCCAGAAACGATTCGTAAGACGACCCGCACCCCTGGGACGATCAAACGTCTCAGTGTTGCGGTTGTAGTCGACGGAAAAGTTACCAAGGAAAAGGATAAAGACGGTGTCGTTCAATCGAAAGTCGAATCCTGGAGTCCTGAGAAGTTAAAAGAATTCGAAGGTCTCGTCGCTGGAACGCTCGGAATCGACAAAAAACGCGGCGATACCTTGGACATTAAGAGCATCGAATTCACTCCAACGGACTTCTCGGAGGCTGAAGCGCTGCTTGCTGAGAAAGAACGTAAAGCCTACATCAATAACCTGATCGTATACGTCGCTATGGCGCTCGTCATCGTGCTCTTCTTCATGATGGTCGTTAGACCGTTCATTCGTTGGATCACCGACAATACGACCGACAACGTCGAAACGTTCTTGCCCCAAACTCTCGAAGAGTTGGAGAAGGTCCAAAAAGGTGCCCTCCCTGGCCTCGAGGATGCGATCCCGACGGTTCCAGATCAGATCGATCCGGAAAAAGTGGAGAGCGAGATGGTCAAAGAAAAAGTTATCACCTTGGTGGACGCAAACCCATCGAAGGCCGCGCTCATCATCCGCGACTGGCTCCATGGAGCAGCCCTGGATGCGAAAAAAGGTGCGGACGGAAAAGAAGAGAAGAAAGACGGCTCGAAGACGGCTTAGTTTTTCTGAGAACATCAATGCAGTGAAGGTAGTGAGAAGCAGTGCCAGAAGTTACGGAAGAGAGAAGGAAGATGCCCTACGAATCAGTTGATGAAATGTCAGGCATAGAGAAGTCAGCAGTCCTCTTGAACGTGCTGGGAAACCAAGTCACGGCTCAAATCTTTAAAAAGATGAAGGACAATGACGTCAAACGGCTCGTAAACGCAATGGGAAGCGTGACGAAGGTACCGATCTCCACCGTTCGGGACGTGCTTGAAGAGTTCTACTCTGAGATTTCAGAGGAGAGTACGATCATCTTCGGTCATGCGACCGGTCGCGACTTCGTTCTCCAGACTCTGGGCGAAGAGCGCGCGAAGACAGTTCTCGGTCAGCTCTCCGTTGTGGAAGGTTCCAGAACACTCGAAGCTCTCGAGCTCGTCGACGCAAGGACGCTTTCCAACTTCTTGGTCAACGAACACCCCCAAACGATCGCGCTCATCTTGGCTCACCTCGAACCGAACAAGAAGTGCGAAGTTCTCAAGCGTCTTCCCGAAGCGATTCAGACCGAAGTCGTCCTGCGTATTGCAAATATCGACTTCATCTCGCCATCGCTCATCGCGCAAGTCGACGAGGTCCTCAAACAGGAGCTTGCAACTCTGGGCTCCATCGATACGCAGCAACTCGGAGGGATTCAACCGATCGCCGATATGCTCAACGTCATGGACAAGTCCACAGAGCAGAACATCATGGCGCGTGTGGAGGAAAAAGACCCACAACTTGCCGAAGAGATTCGAAAACTCATGTTCGTGTTCGAAGACATCATCTTCATCGACGATCGTGGGATGCAGACTCTCCTCAAAGAGACGCCAAACGACAAACTCACCGTTGCGCTTAAAACGGCACCTGACGAGATTAAAGAGAAAATCTTTAAGAACATCTCGAAACGTGCAGCGGATCTCTTGCGCGAGGACTTAGAAGCAATGGGTCCAGTGAAGCTGTCTGACGTTGAGAAAGCTCAGCAAGAAATCGTGAACATCGCTAAACGACTCGAGTCGGAAGGTAAGATCATGATTTCTCGCGGCGGTGAAGCAGACGCTCTCGTTTAATATTGGCCGCACGAAATCGGGATTAGAGAAGGTTAAAAATGGATCAGAGAATCGTTAAGTTCAACGAAGGAATTCGTACTCAGCAGGCGGTTCAGGATTTCGAACTTTCGGACTTTCGAAAGAGCGGCGGTACTGCTGTTTTTACGACGCCGGTAATGCGAGTTCCGGCTCAAGACGTCGAACTTCCTCAGAAGGACGCTCGATTTCATTTTGATCCTCTCGTTGAACCTTATGTCGTGCAGGAGGCTGATCCCGAGATCGACATCCAGAAGATCGTTTCCGAACGGCTCGAAGCCCTCCGTGCTGCTGCTGAGCAAGCAGGCCGTGAGGCGGGTTATCAGGAAGGATTTTTGAAGGGGCAAAAAGAGGGGAAGGACGAAGTACTTGCGGCTTCGAGAAAGGACCTCGAGCGCCTGAGTGAATTCCTCACAAAAGTTGAAGCGACCAAGGACGAGATCTTTAGCGCAAACGAGGAGATCTTGAACCGGATTTCGCTTTCAGTTTGTTCGGCCATCATCGAGCGCGAGTTGAAGACCGACAAAGATTTCCTGAAGAATCGTATTCGTAAATTGGTTCAGGAGTACGGAACGAAGGAAGTTCTCAAAATTCGCGTTTCCCCTGAGCGCTACGATGAAATCAATGCGCTTGTGCCGGAGTTCCAGGCGAAGTTCGATACCCTCAAGAATCTAAGCGTCATTCCAGATGGCTTCATGGATGGGAATGACTTCATTATCGAAACCGATTTTAACCAAATCAATGCTTCCATCTCAAAGCAGCTCGAGACTTTTCGACAAGAATTGATTTCGGATGTGTCGGAGAAAGCATGAACCTTTTTGAACGCACGCTCGGAAAAGTCGGGAGCGTGGACCCGGTTGAGATTTCAGGCCGGGTGCTGAAATCCGTTGGGATGGTTTTTGAAGCCTCCCTTCCAGGCGCGAGCGTCGGCTCGATTTGCCGTATCCTTCCTGAATTTGATTCTTTAGATGAGCTAGGGGTTGATGCCGAAGTCATCGGTTTCCGTGACCGACGAGTGGTCCTGATGCCCTTTGGCGAATCTCGCGGGATCGGAACAAATTCTTGGGTCAAAATGAAAAAATCTTCGCCTGTATTTCGTGTGGGAGATGCGCTCTTAGGGCGAGTTCTCGACGCTCAGGGCGAGCCCATGGATGGAAAAGGGCCTATCCTCTGGGATGAAGATCCCACGGCGGTTTTTAAGAATCTTTGGGACGCGCCTTCGCATCCTCTTGAACGTTCGGTTGTGGATCAGCCACTCGATCTTGGGGTTCGCGCGCTGAATGGGTTATTGACCGCAGGTAAGGGCCAACGCCTGGGGATCATGGCGGGTTCTGGAGTGGGTAAGTCTGTCCTTCTCGGAATGATGGCTCGCCACACTTCGGCTGATATCAATGTCATTGCGTTGATAGGTGAGCGTGGTCGTGAGGTTCGCGAATTTATTGAGCGCGATTTGGGCGAAGAAGGTCTGAAGCGATCGGTTGTGATTGTGGCGACGTCGGATAAAAGCCCACTTCTGCGTACGCGCGGGGCTATTCTTGCTTCTGCCATTGCGGAATATTTTCGTGATCGATCGAAAGATGTTTTGCTGCTCATGGATTCGGTAACCCGTTTTTGTATGGCTCAACGGGAGATCGGTCTCTCCTTGGGTGAGCCGCCGGCGACGAAGGGGTATCCACCTTCGGTATTTTCATTGCTCCCAAAATTACTCGAGCGTGCGGGAACGGGTGTGAATGGCGGAAGTATCACGGGGCTCTACACCGTCTTAGTCGAAGGGGATGACCTCGATGACCCGATTGCGGATTCGGCGCGGTCTATTCTCGACGGTCACGTCGTACTCTCTCGAAAAATTGCTCAGAAGAACCACTTTCCAGCGGTTGATGTGCTCGCGAGTACGTCCCGGGTATTTCGTTCTGTAACCGACAAAGCTCATCAAGACGCAGCAGCGCGCATCCGTGAGTGGATGGCCGCGTACTCCCAGGCGGAAGATCTGATCAATATCGGAGCTTATGCGAGGGGATCTAATCCGAAGGTCGATCAAGCGATCGCCGTCAATGAACGCATCAATCAGTTCTTGCGCCAGTCGATCGATGAGAGCGGTGATCTAGCGACGACGCTTGCGCAGATGACAGCCATTGTTCGCGTGGCGGAGAGCCAGGCTGCGATGGCGAACCAGTCTCAAAATCAAAAACGCTAAACGGCAAGTATTGCCTACGCTCCGATCGATGGTCCTTCTTTGCCCATTCATAATCTCCCGCGGCAAAAGATTCAGTCTAGTCGCACCCCTCGGTCATACCTGAGAATAACTTAAGGACCTGAGTGTCTTTTTTTTCTACGGAGAGGTGAACGACCCGCATGGCGAAGAAGTTTCGATTCCGACTAGAAGCAGTTGAGAAACTCAGACGTGTGAAAGAGCAAGAAGCTCTCCGCGTCCTCGCACATGCACAGGCGAAGTACCAGGAAGCTTTGAATCACAAAATTTCTCTTCTGAATGAACTCGAGCGCTCGCTCCTTCGCCGTGAGAATCTCGCATCAAAAACAGGTTCTATCGCTCTCGATTTCCAAATGGAAAATTCATTTATTCTCGGAACGAAACAGCGAATTGTACAAGCCGATCACGGAATCTTGCGTGCACGAAAGACATTAGAAAAAGCGCTTCGTGACCTCTTGACCGCTCGTCGTGCCCTCAAGACGATCGAAACTCTACGCGAAAAAGCATTCGCAGAATTTAAGCGCGAAATGAAGAAACGTGAACAGAAAACGCTCGAAGAAATTTACGTCACTCGCTTCAGCAGCGAGTTGCACCAGGAGATCGCATCATGAGCACTAAACTTTGGGTCACCGCAGTCGTTTTAGCTGTGCTTGCGACCTTGGGTGGCGCAGTGGTTGTGGGCCTCTCCGATACCGCCCCTCTCATTTACGCAGAGGAATCGACTTCGAGTGAAGAATCCCCTGCGGCGGATGCCGGAAAAGATGCGAGCGCCCAGACCACCGCTAAAAGCGAAGAAAAACCTTCGGCGGGTGAAGCTGATCCGGGTAAAAAGGCGGAGCTTCCAGCAGCAGAAGCACCTAAGAAAGTTTCTAAAGGCGGCTGTTTGGTGGATGAGAGTGCAATCGCCGACGTGCAAAATGCTCGTCGTGAAGTGGCGATGCGCGAGCAGGCCGTGAAAAAACTCGAAGCTGAACTTCAAGCTAAAGAGAAGGCTCTGAAGGAAGAGCTCGCCC
>CAYOJT010000013.1:0-21042 GCA_964404365.1 uncultured Bacteriovoracaceae bacterium | reverse complement strand
CTTGGCGATAATTGCGATCGACGATGTCGCGAATTTCACGGTCAATCGTCTGCGCAGTTTGTTCCGAGAAATCACGATGTTTCGTGATGTCTTTTCCGAGGAACACCGAACCTTCTTTTTCGCCGTAAGCGAGTGGGCCGAGAATCTCACTCATTCCCCACTCACAAACCATGCGACGGGCGATTTCAGTCGCGCGCTCGATATCATTTCCGGCGCCCGTGGTCTTCTGATTGAAAACCACTTCTTCCGCGACTCGTCCGCCCATTAAAAACGCGATCGAATTCTCCGCGCGATCTTTCGTCATCGAAACGCGATCTTCGGTGGGGAGTGTTTGGGTCAGTCCGAGCGCCATTCCGCGAGGAATGATGGTCACTTTATGAACAGGATCCGTGCCGGGCAGAAAGAAACCCACAATCGTGTGTCCTGCTTCGTGGTAAGCCGTCGTGCGACGTTCCTTCTCGGAAAGAACCATCGATTTACGCTCCACACCCATCAAGACTTTATCTTTCGCGCTTTCGAAATCTGCGAGCTCGATAAATTTTTTCTCTTGTCGAGCAGCGATGAGCGCAGCTTCATTCACCAGGTTTTCGAGATCAGCTCCTGAAAATCCAGGAGTGCCGCGCGCGATGATCGAAAGATCAACTGCAGCAGCAAGAGGAGTTTTTCTGGTATGAACCTTTAAAATCGCCTCGCGACCCTTAAGATCCGGGGCAGAAACGACGACGCGACGATCGAATCGTCCTGGGCGCAACAGAGCTGGATCGAGAACGTCAGGACGGTTCGTCGCTGCGATCAAGATCACGCCTTCATTCGATTCAAATCCGTCCATTTCGACGAGAAGCTGGTTCAAGGTTTGCTCGCGCTCATCGTGTCCGCCGCCCAAACCTGCTCCGCGGTGTCGTCCAACCGCATCGATTTCGTCGATGAAGATGATGCAAGGAGCTTGTTTCTTTCCTTGCTCGAAGAGATCGCGTACGCGCGAAGCGCCCACACCGACAAACATCTCCACGAAATCAGAGCCAGAGATCGAGAAAAACGGAACGCCGGCTTCACCTGCCACTGCTTTCGCGAGAAGCGTTTTTCCCGTGCCTGGAGGTCCCATCAGGAGAACCCCTTTTGGGATTCGTCCACCGAGGCGTGTGAATTTTTTTGGATCTTTTAGAAATTCTACGATCTCTACAAGCTCTTCTTTGGATTCATCGCAGCCTGCAACGTCCTTGAAAGTGACTTTGTGTTGAGATTCGTTCAAAAGTTTTGCTTTTGATTTTCCGAAACTCATTGCTCGACCACCGCCTGCTTGGAGGTTTCGCATGATAATGAAGAAAACGACGAAGAGCATGAGCATCGGGAACCAAGAGATCAGGACTTGCTGCCAGATGGGCGTGTGCTCGGATTTTTCGTAATTCGCGTAAATCCCGTTTTTAGCGAGGATATCATTCACAAAGGTCGCTTGAGTCGGACCTACCGTTTCAAAGTATTTTTTACCGTCTGGCCCAGGCTCCTTCAAAATTCCCGTGATGTTGTTGTCGTCTTTAAACGTAACTTCGGCAACCTTCCCAGCGTTCACGTAGGCGATGAACTCACTGAACTTGATGTCGCGACGAGCGCGTGAGCCGCCATCAAAAACTTTGACGAGGCTTAAGAAGATCAGAATGAGTACGATCCAGAGAGCGACTGTTTTTTGTGAAGATTTCATGGGGTTCCAAACGTCCTTCCCCTCATCGTGAGGGGTGCTGACAAAAGTAACAGGGTTTTCCGATTAAAATCAACGCGGGAAAAGATGAAAAGTCTTTGAAATTATCGCAGTTTAGACGAGTTAACTCGCCGAGTCTTTTGGGGCTCGGAATTCTTGAATGAAATCAGGTTTTTTATGGTCTGCTTTGAGGGTTCTGCGACAACGTTTCGAAGCACCGATTGGCGAGCTCCAGGAAACAAATCCGCTAGAACGGGGACTAAATCGTGCCGGATCCTTGCGCGCAAGAATCGGCGATCTTGATTTGTTGAATCTTCCCGCCATGTTTCTGACTCTTCTTGAAGGAATTCTTGAAGTAATTTTCGTGTAACTTGAAGCAGGGGTCGCGCTTCGATTCCATGAAGAGGGTGAATCCCCTTGCCGTGAGTCTTCCAAGCCCCGGTGAAGAATCGCCAGATCTGGGTCTCGAAGACGTCATCCGCGGTATGAGCAGTAAAGACAGGCGCTCCTCCCCATTTTTCACTCCACTCGCGAAATGCCTGTTTTCGATCGGCGCGAGCAAGATCCTCGAGCGATTCGCCGGATTTGGGCGTGGTTTTCAGGCGTCGACTTTCAAACTTCACCGCAAAACGTTTCGCCAATGCGCGAACAAAAGCCTCATCCCCGTCGCTCGCTTCGCCTCTCCACCCATGATTCACGTGAACAAAAACGATTTTTTCCGGCGGAACGATTCGCCTGCCGTACTTCGCAAGCGCAACCCCCATCGCTGTTGAATCTGAGCCGCCTGAAATGCCGCAAAGGATATGCGAAGTTAACGGTAGCTCGAAGCCTTGCTCGCGAAGAGCGCGAATAATCTCCCGCATGAGCTTTCCGCCCTTGTCTTTGGGGCTCGGATAGCGTTTCTGAGCGTTTGGCGTCATTTCAGCCTTTTTCGGGCCCGATTTCATTGCCATTTTCCGTCTTGAAAGCCTTTCCGGTTCAGAGTACTCCTCTATCTTCGCATTATTCAAGGGTGGCTCGGTAGCTCAGTTGGTGAGAGCACCGGATTCATAACCCGGGGGTCGGCAGTTCGACTCTGCCCCGAGCCACCAATTTACAAATCCCCCATCAGTCTTCGCGAAAACCTATGGCGCCCTAGAGGCCTCCCTTTCGTTACCTCGAATTCAGGTCAACACTGGTCGAGAGGTAGGCTATTAAAATAGTTGATCAAAGTACTCAGCTACTATATAAATGGTGCTCTTTCAGGAGCTAAGAATGATTACGAAAAACAAAGTTCTCACGGGTCTCAACCAAATCCTCGGCGCTACTACCATCGCGCTTTCACTCCTGATCGGCGGTGCCCAGGCCGATGACCCGTACACGCTTCAGGAGTTCCGCATGAAACTCCACGGCCCGGATTACCTTCATCCCTCGCGCGACAGCCTGATCGGACAGTATCTCGCCGAGACAAAGGCTGAGACCGTGATTCGTTCGTTCTACCGCGCTCCCGAGTACAGCGCATTCCCTCCGCATGAGCTGGGACCGAAACGCTTAGTGGTCGCAGTAAGCCCAGCAACTTTTGAAACTTTTAAGAAGTATTTTACCTCGAAGCATTTTTTCTACGTCCTCAATGAGCACGGGAACCACGCTTCCTTTGAAGGAAGAATGTCTAACCCAGGTGACATTTTTCACGCCGAAGTGATGACCCACGAGCTGACGTTTTTGACTGGACCTCGCGGCACCCGCATCGCGACTCCTATGATTTTAAGCTCGAGCGAAGGCGATCGCGTTCATAAATTCTTCACGCTTTCGAGCTTAGATAAGGACCTGGCTCGCTATCCTTGGAAAATAGTCGCAAAAGGCGGAGTGGCCGGCATCGGCGAAAAATTCTATTCCGGCAAGGGAGCATGGGCTACGGGCTGCAGCACCTGGCTCGGAAACATTCCGATGGGCGATGAACTGGTCGACGAATACACCTTCCCGAGTGGCGACGATGGCCAAGAGCCCGTTCGTCAAAAGCTCCGTCCCTGCAAAACCGATGGCTTTTCGGACGAAGTTCGCAAAGCCGTACTCGATGTGTGGAAGGTTCCAGGCCACAAACAACTGGGCGAAGTTCTTGACCCAGGCGCAAACCGTCGCGGCGAATTCGAAAACGCTGGCTGGACGGGGCTCACCTTTTACGGCTCGGCGCCCGCAGAACGAGTTCCCGTGATTTTCGTCTTCGTGCAAGACGCATCCGTCGGGATCGATCCAAATTTCGAATTTAGCATAGAGAAATTCGGAATCCGTTAATTTTGATTTTTTAACTCTTAGAAATTCTCGGAAAGCAGAATCCCATGCTCAGTAGTCGTGTCAATTTTACCGTCCTCAGTTCTGCGCTAATCGTTCTTTCCATCCCGCTTTGTGCTCCTAGTGTAATCGCGGAGGAGAAGACGCTCACACTTCCTGAAGTAGCATCTCTGGTGCACGGCGGAGATCCACTGAAGCCCTCGGCCGAAAGCCTGATCGGAAAATACATTCATGAAACGGGCGCCCAGACTCTTGTGCGTCGTTTTTGGACGGCGCCTGAAGGTAGCCTTAACCCCAAGCGTGAACTCGGACCTAAACGCTTGGTAGTGACGGTGAGCGATGAAACTTTCAAGGTCTTCAAAAAATACTTCAGCTCAAAACACTTCCTGTTTTATCTCAATGAACATGCAGGATACGCAGCCTTTGAAGGCCGCGCATCGCGAAACCAGGAATATAATGACATGTGGCAGGGCGAAAACCTTCAAGTCGAATTCAAGGGCGTCCCGCTTTACCACATGGTTACGCCCATACTCCTGAGCTCAACAGAAGGCGCGCGAGCTGAGAATTTCTTTGAACTCGCGAAACGAACGAGCAGAATATACCGCGACAATCCAGCTCGAAGCCCTTGGTACCTGAAAGCGAAGGACGGCGGAGGCTACTGCAGTCGCAGCCTCTGGTACGCCGGCTGCGCAACCTGGTTCGGTAATATGCCCCTCGGAGATGAGCTCGTTGATGCTTATTACTTCGACTCAGGAGACGGCGATGGTACTCAGCCTCTGGCACAGCCACTCAAGGATTACGAAACGAAGATCTACGACGAAGAAACCGCTGCCCTCATTCGTAAGGTATGGACCGTACCTGGGCATAAGCAGCTTTCAGAAATGTTAAACCCCATGGGTAACCGACGCGGCGAATTTGATAACGGCGGATGGACCACCTATCACCTTCTTGGCGGCGGCTCCATCGAGCGCATTCCCGTCACGTTCTTTTTTGTGAAAGATGTCCGAAATCCCCTCAACGAAGATTTTAATTTCGCTTTTGGTGATATTCGTTGAGATGGGGCTCCTGCCCCCTCTAGTCCGAAGTTACCAGGGAAGCTCATCCCCTTCGAAATCAAAAAATTTTCCGGTATCGCTATTCAGCTTTGATCTTTTCACCACCGACAGCATTCCGCTCACTGATTTTGCGGGGAGCACAGGCGCCTGTGGACCACCCATTTCCGTGCGAACCCACCCAGGATGAAAGGTTAGACTCAGGATATTTGGATGATCGATGGAAAACGATTTGTGGAACATATTAAGGGCAGCCTTACTCATTCGATACGCGTATGAGCCGCCCGAGCTATTATCTCCAATGGAACCCATCAAGCTCGTCGTTTGAACGACGATCGGATGTTTACTCTTCTGAAGCGCAGGAAGCGATGCGCGTGTCACACGCATCGGTAGGACAACGTTAATTTCAAATGTTCGGACGACGTCGTTAAAATCAAGTTCCTCAAACGTTGAATCGCCATCCAAGTACACGCCAGCATTGTTAATGAGCAGATTCAGATACTGAGGAAGCGCACGGACGTAGGTCACTAGCCCCTCAGCAGTCGACAAATCAGCTTCCACGATTTTGAGGCTCGATGAGGGAGAAAGTCCGTAGAGAGCATCAGAAGTTGAACCCTTTCCGCGCGTGACAGCGAACACTTCGTAACCGTCCGCTAAGAGTTGTTTAACCCATTCTAAACCTAGACCGCGACTCGCACCCGTAACGACTGCTGTTTTTCGAGTACTCATGATTTCGACGTTTCCTTCCGCTCTGTGGACTCAGGATACAAGGAAACTGCAAGACGAATCAATCTTCGGAATAGGCTTCTTTGAGACGATGAAACTGCCGCTCGAGGACGAAAAGATTAATGTCCTGTCGATCGGTCTCAGGGAGATCCATGTATTCAACACCAAAAGCGATTCGCACCGCATTTTCGTCTTTATAACGCTTGAGCCAACGAATCTTAACGGAGCATCGAATCGGGATATCATCGACCTGAAGTGCGGCTTGGAATACCTTACCCACTTGAGCGTCGAACGCCTTCAACTGCGCCGCCGAGGTAAATGTGGCCTCGACGCCGAAACCTCCGGGCCCGAGATTGTTCAGCCGCCAATGAACGCCTGTTTCAAATCCTTCGGGCGCTGAAAAAGTGATCGGGTCAAGATCGTAAACTGGGAGTCTGAGGCCGTTACGTCTCTGGACCTCATACATCTCTTCCGGGAGCGCAATCACAATGCGTCCACGACGACCGCGAAGCTTAGAACGATGCAATCGGAAAAATACCGAAGTACCGGTCAACTTCAAGTTGAAATAGACATCGCGACTCTTCACTTCATCCAGAACACGATCAACTTCTCCCAGAGCATCGAGGACCGGATCGAATACACGCAGTTCGAGATCACCCGACTTGTAGTCGATCATGTCACCTACCAGACGAAGAACCAAGCTTCGGTCTTTTAGCCAAAGGACTCCCGGTTCCTGGTTTTTCGCCGCAATTCTGAAATAGCGCTCGCGCTCACGCTTGGAATCCGTCTTATTGAAAAGGTCTTTTCGCTCGAGGAAGCGCGCCTGCACTTGTTTATAGAAATCGATTCGGGCTTTCGGAATTTTCCCAATTAAACGACTCGGAAGTTCGTCAATAGGCGGGGGTGTATTTGGACCTCGGCGGCCATCGCGCGTTTGGCGCGCCTCATTCAGAGCCTGTTCAAGATCATGCGCAATTTCGAGCATTCGACCGCGCTCGAGTGCTTCGTCGCTCGGAGCATCGGTAACTCGATTTTCCTTCACGATATCATCTAAGGTCTTAAAGAGTGATTTTCGATGGTCAGGCTGAATGCGATACTCAAGCTCGTAGCTCGAGCGGATGAACGGCATTCGATCAAGAGCTGCTTTCGAATTGAAAGCTACTTCTAGATTCGTACCCGAGGGGCTCAGCTCAAATCGAGAAGCTACTGTACGACCTTCGTTGTAGCTGACATAGGATAGCCGCGGACGGTCGGACACAAAAACCCACTTACAGGCTTCGTAGTTAAACTCAGGCTTAGATCCAAAGAATACCCATCGGCCATCGCTCGTGTGGAAGCGTTTTCCTGCGCCGCTACTTTCAGTTCGGAATTCCCAGCGCTCGCCGATTTCTTTTTCTTTGTCTTTTTCGGTTACGATTTTATGCCAGCGGCCCATATGACCGGAGGGACCGATCATTTCGATGAACCACTTACCCATCACTTTTCGAGCATCAGAGTCCTTATGTAACAGCCAAAAATCTCCGGGTAACTGGAGTTCCGCCACCATTTGAACTCGGCCGGTGAGCTGAAGTCCCCCAGCTCCGCCGTCGAGTGCAGCAAGACTGACTGGCTTCTTCTTTTGCGAAAAATTTCTTTCAACTAGACCCAAAAAACGCTCGGTCTTGACGATTAAACCACGATCATTCGCCCGAGCGCTGAAAACATCGGGGCATCCCATCCGTTTCAGAACTGAAATCACACGGGGATGTTCTTCATCGATCACGGGAATGATCAGAGCGTGCTGATCGGAAAGCTTTGTTTCGATCGAATCGGCAAGTCCCAAAAGTTCGCGCAGTCGATCGACCTCCCGTAGCGAAACTAGAACGATCGAGGCGGGAGCACTCAAAATCGCACTCCGAAGCGACTCAAAATCGGAAAACTGCTCCACTACGTGAGTCTTTCGAACAGAGAGGCGGATAGCCTCCAGGCACGCAAAGTCAGTCTGCTCGCGAAAGATGAGCAGCTTCGCCTTAGGGTTCGAATTCGTTTGTGATGCAGATGCAGTATTCGACATAAGACTCGTCATAGTCAGATCGGAAGAAGACCAGATTTATGAAAGCAAAAACTCGACTTTTTCGGATCAGACCTAAGTTCCGTCAATCCTATGACGCCTTTGCCTGCTCGATTTATTCATTCTCGACTTTCAATCTCGCGATATACTTTACGACATGCGATGGCAGCGTTTTCTCTTCGGCACGGTTTTAGGAAAATCTCTCCAAATCGTCGGGGTTGTATTGATCGATCAGCTGACGAAAAAGTGGGCCGAAAGCCACGTGAAGGGTTTTCCGTCCACCTCCTACTTCGGCGATCTCTTTCGCTTTGAATACGCCGAAAATTCGGGCGCTTTCTTAAGTTTAGGCGCGGCACTTTCCGCGGACACTCGCTTCTGGATTTTTGTCGTAGCGGTTGCGATCTTTCTCTTCTTCGCGCTCTTCTACCTCTATAGGGATTCGAAGCTCGATTACTGGAATTCTTTTGCGCTCGCCATGATTTCAAGCGGCGGAATCGGGAACCTCATTGATCGAACGCTGCGGGTGAACCACGGTGTTGTCGACTTCATGAATATGGGAATTGGCAGCCTCCGAACAGGGATTTTCAACGTCGCCGATATGGCGATTATGGCGGGAGTTTTCGTGCTTGCTGGAAAAAGTTTAAAAAAACAACCTGACGAGCAGTCGGCTGAGTCGCCCAATAAATCGAAAACTTAAAATCGATGTGAACTAACCGTATCGAATTCCGTCGAGAGGATCGTTTTTCGAAGCGCGCGCACTCGGATAGATGGCCCCAACCAGAACAACGAAAAGCGCTGTAAATCCGGTCACGACGAAATACTCCCACCTTAAATGAACGGGCAGCGTTCGATCGACATAGATGTCGGGCAGCTGAATGAGTTCTGCGTTTTTCAATAACCAACAAACGCTTAATCCTAAAAGCAAACCAAGCCCCGTACCAAGAACTCCAATCCAAAGTCCTTCGGCGAGAAAGATCGCACCAATTTCGGATCGTTTCGCGCCCATTGCCTGAAGAATCGCCATCTCACGCTTCTTTTCCAGACACATGAGAGTGAGCGTCGTCACGATATTGAAACTCGCGACGATCACAATGAAAACTAAACTAATAAACATCGCGAAGCGCTCAAGCTTCAAAGAACCCAAAAGATGGGAATTCAACTGAGTCCAGTCCTGAGTTTTCGAATAACCAGATCCTAAACTTGCACCTGAGAATTTTTTCTCTAAATCCTGGCGAATTTCAGACGCAGCCCCAAAGTTTTTCAAAAGAAGCTCAACTTGAGTCACTACATCCCGTCGCCTTAGGAAACTCTCAACCGACGCGAGATCTGCAAAAGCCGTATGAAGCTCCTGCTCAGGCGACCCCGATCGGTAGATCCCGAGCAACAAAACCTGTTTCATCCGAGGAACTCCCCCAAATGGACCCTCGGTCTCCGTAGGACTGATCAGCGTAATTTCACTTCCGGGAATAAGGTCGAGCTCAGAGGCGAGATCAGCGCCCAGGTAAATCCCCTGTCGATTACCCGCGTGATCCCCCTCGTGGACATGAAACGATCCGACTGGGCTACTGAGCGTCTCTACTACTTGAGGCATGTGCCGATTCAGTCGCTCAGGCGGAAGACCCTTAATCATCAGTCCCATCGCCTTACGTCCGCTCTTCACAATAACTTCCGTCTGTAAGACCGGCGTCCAGGAATCAATTCGACGATCGGAGCTCAGTATTCGAGTCATCTCGGGCGAAATCCAAGATTTTGGAACCCGGCCCTGCTCAAACGAAGGAGCTTCTCGAACTGGCTGAATCAGGACATGAAGATCAGTGGTCGAAAGTCGCTTTTTAAGCTCGACCTCGAAACCGTCCATCACAGAAAGAACGACGATGAGGGCCGCCACCCCGAGCATCACACCGAAAACCGATATGAGCGTGATGAAACTCAAAAAACGGGAACTTTTCTTGGAACGCAGGTAACGAAGGCCAACCCAATTCGTCCAAGCATTCTTTGAAATCAAATGCGTGAGCATCTCGCGAACGAATTGAAATCGTTCATTCGCGCGCTGAGAAAGAGGTTGAGTCCAATCCGTTTTCAATGGGTCGATTAATCCTTATAGAACTTCTCGCCCGTTTCCGCCATCCGAACAAGTGCTGGCGCAGGCTCGTAGCGAGGGCCGATTTTCTGGGCATAAGGCTTAAGTTTAGAAACGATGTCCTTTGCGCCTAAACTATCCGCAAAACGGAGTAATCCGCCTCGAAACGGAGGAAAACCAGTTCCCATGATCATTCCGAGATCGACTTCCGCCGCGGACTCAACAATCTTTTCCTCTAAACAGCGCGAAGCTTCGTTAATCATCGGCAGAATACAGCGCTCAACGATTTCATCACGAGAAAGCGCACGTTTCTTCGGCGTTACTCCGAGAATCGAGTAGATCTCCGGATCAACATGTTTCTTTTTCCCGCTTGGATCTTCGTAAACATAGAGACCCTTTCCGTTCTTTTTACCCAGGCGTCCGGCCGCCACGATTTTAGCGTTAAACGGTGCAGGCTCCATGCGCGGTCCAAATCCATCGTTCAGGATATGCGCGACCTTTTCGCCGACATCTACGCCCACCTCATCGATTAATTCCATAGGCCCCATCGGCATCCCGAAATCGAGAAGAATCTCGTCGATCTCCTCAATGGCGGCGCCATCTTTCAAAAGCCAAGTCGCTTCATTGAGGTAAGGCATGAGGAGTCGGTTCACGAGAAACCCTGGGCGATCACGAACCACAATCGGGGTCTTTCCGAGCTGCTTCGAGAATTGATAGATGCGCGAGACGGTCTCATCCGAAGTTTTATCGCCTCGGATTACTTCAATGAGCGGCATCTTATTCACCGGATTGAAAAAATGCATCCCACCAAAACGTTCTGGATTTTTCATCACCGTCTGCATCTCCGTAATCGAGAGCGAAGATGTATTGGAAGCAATCACACAGTTCGGCGTAACGTAGTTTTCGAGATCCTTCAGAACAGATTTTTTGATGTCCATTTTCTCGATCACGGCTTCCACGACGAACTCAACGCCGTTAAAACCCGAGAAATCAAGCACAGGCGCGATCAGGTTCATCTTCTGCTGAAACTGGCGGTTCGTGAGTCGCTTTTTCTGAACCATACGTTTGAAGATCTTCCCCGCAGACTGAAGTCCCAGCTGAAGAGCGGCCGGCGTAATATCCTTCATGCGAGAAGGAATGCCTTTATCGGCATAGAGCTGCGCGATACCGCCACCCATTACGCCAGCGCCTAAGACTGCCGCCGAAGAAACCGGATCTATTTTTGCGGAAGTCTCAACGCCTTTTGATTTCTTCACGCCTTCGGTGAGGAAGAAAAGACGGATGAGGTTTTTAGAGACGTTTGTTGCGGCCATTTTACCGAAACCGCGCGCTTCACGCTCCATCGCCTCATTTCGGTCTGAACCGCGAATCTTAGGCCCGTACTTTGCGCCGATATCGGAGAGGACTTGAATTGCTTCAAGAGGCGCTGGGTACTGGCCGCGCGTTTTCGACATGACCCCTTCACGCGCTTTTTTCAAAACAAACGCGCGTCCCAGTGGGTTTTTCTCAAACACTGATCCAACAACTCCACCTGCCCCCCCAAGTTTCGGTTCTTTTGCGATCCGAACTCCTGATTTTAATTTTTCGAGGTTGTTTTTCACCCAAACGCGGGATGCAGAATCGAAGTTTTCTTTTGTGAGACATGCCTCGATCACGCCGGCCTTCGCCGCGCGATCGCCGTTCAGAGTTTTTCCGGTCAGAATCATATCGAGCGAAGTCGCAAGCCCGACTTTGCGAGAAAGTCGGACGCACCCGCCCATTCCAGGAATCACTCCGAGCATGACTTCGGGCAGACCGATTTTTGCGCCCGGATCGGTGGACATGAGAATTGCAGTTGAGGCGAGCGATAACTCACAGCCGCCACCGAGAGCTGTTCCATTGATCGCTACAACGGTAGGAAACGGAAGATCTTCCCAACGATCGAGGAGTTTCTGTCCTTTTCTCGAAAGGGTGTAGGCATCCTCAGCCGTCTTAAATTCTTGAAACATCGTGATGTCTGCGCCGGCGATGAAATTTCCTTTTTTCCCCGAACGCATGATGAGCGCTTCGATCTCGCCGCCCTTTTTCTCTAAGTCCCCAATGAGCTTCTCGAACTCGTCGATCACGCCCTTCGAAAACTTATTCACCTTCTCTCCTGGTAAATCGAAAGTGATCTGCCAAAGCTTAAAGCCGACATCACTGGAGAGATTTTCTAATTTGAACGCTTGTTGGGACATGGGCGAGGCTCCTTCAGGATTCCATCAGTGGAAATAAGGGTAACCTATGAATTGTAGAAGCAAAAACGCCGATGCTCAAGCTCTGCTTCACGAGAAGCAAAGGCCTACGCACCGGCGTTTGGGATATGGGAACTGGAACCTAAGTCTTAGAAGAAAAAGCTCGCTCCAACGAGGACTTCGTGGACATCGGAGTCACGGATGGAGCCGCGAGCTGCGGTTTTTGTCGCATCGGCACTGACAACATAGAAAGCCGCGTTATTGAGGCTTTCGTTCTCAGTGGAAGACAATGCGCGCAAGAACTTATAGCCCGCCGTGATCGAAATGCTCTTCGAGAGTCTGAAATCTAAGCCCCCCGTCAACATTCCTTGGAACTGGGTTAACTCGTAATCCAAGTTATTCCCGCCCATCACGAAAGTGCTCGTGCCGTAATTCAGGTAACCGAAGGAGTAAGCTCCACCGCCACCGATGTAAGGACGGACCGCTGAATCTTTGCCCGTAATGTAGAGGCGCATATTCATATCGATCGAGTTGTTCTTGTAAACAAGCTCTTGGTTATTCACGAGCGCGCTCAGGCGCATTCCGAATTCGGAATACTGGTATCCCGCTTCGAGCGAAACGTGATCGGTGACATCGAAAACGATGCCTGCGCCAATCAAGTAACGCGAATTAAACTCGTAACCGCCGCTGTTGCTCATGGTTGCGACACCAAAGCGCGGGGTGAGTCCGACGCGAGTTCCTTCAGCCTTCGGAGCTTCCGCAACCGAGGTCGAGGAGCCGTTCGCGATAGCCGCAGAATCCAGCGAACTTTGGCTGGATTTCACAGAATCTTGAATCGGCTGAACTTGCGTTTGTTGATATTGAGGCGCTGGCGCCATTTGGTAAGAAGTTGGAGCAGCAGCTGCTGGCTCAGCGATCGGTTTGATCACAACTTCTTCTTTAGCGACAGGAGCCGCAGTCCCAACAGAGGCCGTTGACTCATCATCAAGCGAGAAACGCTTGTTGATTTCTTTAGTCAACTTCTCTTCTTCCTTCAAACGCTTCTCTTCCAGGCGCTGAATAACGAGCTCGTTGTTCATCGACTCTTGGAAGCCGCGCTTGTCTTTTGCTTTGTCGGAAGCTTTTTTAAGCGATCCATCGACAACAACCGGTTCGGTCGAAACCGTGGTGGTTGTCACCGTGGTCGTAGCCGCAGGAGCGGCCGTATCGTCATAAACCATATCTGCAAACGCAGCGCTCAGAACTCCCGTTCCTGCTACGAGTGCCATGACTACCTTCGCAGTCATTTTCCCATTCCCTGTCATAAACATACCCCCTAAAAAGTACTCAAATGCCGTAAAACGAGCCAAAAACAGCTCAAAGCGGGACGGCATTATAGTTGTGACACGCGGTGCGTTGTATTGAAGGAGAGGGCAAATGGCGAGGACAAGCTTAGATTCCCTTAGTCCTTAATGATCGACTTTTAAAGTCTGCGTCATATCAGCTACTTAACGCGCCGCATAATTATCGATTTAATGGATGCGCTGCGTTATTTTCTCAACGCTTAAACGGAAAACGATGCATTGCGTCGCCGCTCGTTTTGAAGAGTTCGTCTTTGATTTTGCCCTCGAGAAAAGCAGTGAGCTTTTTCACCCATGGCTGAACAAAACCACGCACGATGATCGTGAAAAGCATCAGCGCAACCGCGAGCATGAGCACGTACTCTGTCGTCGCTTGGGCGGATTCAGAACGATAGAATTTGCGGGCGGCGAGAATCCCCATCTCGCTTAGTATCGACGATTCAAAACTTCCTGGAAAGTAGCATTTACTCCACGTTCCACTTCTCGATCCGAGAAGATCTGATTGAGCATCTTCGCTTCGATCAATCCCTTAAAGTAGTTGTCCTTCTCTAGGATCTTCCTCCACGAAAGACCCAGATCCATCGCTTGATGGACGGTGCGCTGAATTTCGCGATAAGCTTCTTCGCGCTGAATCCCGCGACCCACCAATTTCAAAAGGAGAGCCCCACTCGCGGACATTTCACGAGCCTTCTCTCGATTCTCACGAACACGCTTGTCATCGATTTCGAGTTTTTCGATCAGACCCGTCAAACGGTGAACGGAATAATCGAGTAGAATGAAGAGATCAGCAACCAAGACGCGCTCAACGGACGAGTGACTGATGTCACGCTCATGCCAAAGGGCGATGTTTTCGAACGCTGGGATACAGTAAGAACGAAGAATGCGCGCAGCGCCCGTTAAGTTTTCAAAACCAATTGGATTCCGCTTGTGAGGCATTGCACTCGAACCCTTTTGCCCTTTCGAGAAACCTTCTCGCGTCTCACCGACTTCAGTCCGCTGAAGGTGACGAAACTCCAAAGAAATCCGCTCAATCGATCCCGCGAAAATTCCTACGGCAGCAAAGAGCTCAGCCAAGCGATCCCGTGGAATCACTTGAGTACTCACGGGCTCTCGCTTTAGGCCCAAATCCTTCAAGATCTTCTTCTCTAACCTGAGTGGTATCCTCGTATTCGCGCCAACTGCGCCGGAAAGTTTGCCGTACTTTAAATTCTCAATCGCCTGTCTCAGTCGTTTTTCAGAGCGCTCCACTTCCGTGTAGAAACCTAAAAATTTCATCCCAAAGCTCGTCGCCTCCGCAAAAACGCCGTGCGTCCGTCCAATGGTGAGGAGTTTTTTATGCCGAACGGCCCGGGCCTTTAGAGCTTTCTTAAGACTCGCGACTTCGGGGAGAATCTTCTCACCCGCGCGCACAACCGCAAGCGCAAGAGCCGTATCAACCACATCGGAAGACGTGAGTCCGTAGTGAAGATAGCGTGCCGCAGGCCCCACTTGTCCGGCCACCCATTCAGTAAAGGCGAGAACATCGTGCTTCGTGCGTTCTTCGAGCTTTGAAATCTTCTTCGCATCGATTTTACCGCTTTGGATGAGGCGCTTGAGCTTTGTTGCGAGCTTCTTCCCTTCGCGGGCAGGAATCATTCTTGCGCGAACTTCATTCACACAGACCGCCGCCTCAACTTCGAGCCAGCGTTTAAATTTCGCTTCCTCAGTAAACAGTGCCGTCATTTCGGGACGTGAGTATCTTTCAATCAAAGCGGAACTCCTTGAATGGCCTTTCGATACATCGAAATGTAATTCTCAGCCATGTGATGATTCGTAAACTGCTTCAGAACTCTCTCTCGACACCTCACGGGGTCGAACTTTCGAACCTCTCTTATTGCCTGCACCCATCGATCCTCATTCTCGAGATCAATCAATTCGCCCACATCGGGAGTCACCAGTTCTGACATCGCTCCTCGTGGGGCAGCGATCACAGGGGTCCCAGAAATGAGAGCCTCCATGACCACCAGTCCAAAAGGCTCCTCCCATCGGATCGGAAAAAGAAGACAGGATGCTCCCGTGAGTACCCTGGACTTAGAAGTGCCCGCAACAGGTCCTGCCCAATCAAAACCGAAAGCTAAAGATCGCATTCGGGCCGCCAGCGGGCGCCGTCCCCCCGCTATCGTAAGGCCACTCCGTGCGCGCCTCGCAACGTGCATCGCGTAATTTAAATTCTTCGTTCTTAAAGTCGTTTTCGAAAGGAAAAGAGGCTGTTTCTTTCGTTTCCAATCGCCCTCAAACTCGAATTCGCTTGGGTCGATCCCGTTATAAACGAATGCGGAACGTCCATGGCGTCTGGCGTGATCACGCGAGAGGAAAATAGTATTCGAGGGAAAAATTTCGCCTGCCTTTCCATTTCCGTGAATGGTTAATACAGAAGCACAGGGCAGTGCTTCGATTGCGCCCTCTTCAGGCGGAGCATGGAAATGAACCACTTCGATTCCGGCTGGCAGTCGCTTCAGAAGATCGAGCGCACTCTGTTCCGACTCGGGAGTAGGAAGAAGTTTTAGGCCAGCAGGTAGCAAGCTTCCTTCGCGTGCGCCAATCCAGACCTCATGCCCCATATCCCGAAGTGCGGTTGCCAACCAAAGCACTACGCGCTCCACACCGCCATAGTCCTTCGGCGGAAGTGGGACGGGATGAAAAAGAAGGATCTTCACAGAACGAGCTCTCGCTTTCGATGTCGAACAAAACGACGGGTAATTTCTATACTCGCAAGAAGGCTACTAAATGACCCCATCTCTGGAAACGCAAGCGGGCCCGCAGACCAGACACCCCTCATCCGGGTATTAATCCCACGACCGGGGGCGAATTCCTCTACGCGCTCCAGGTGGAAACTCTCGTCGAGAAACTTGGAGTCTAAAAGGCTCGGAAATATCTCGCGCATTTTTTTTCGAAGTCTGATTTTTAGCAAATCGGAGCGCGCCAGAAGTGCCTCAATTTCGCTTAACTGGGCGCAGACCACTTCGGTCTTAACTGAAAGAAGCACTGAGCCTTCCTTTTCCGTAAGCGACACAAAAATGGGTTGCGCGCCGACCTCGCCATAAACATACTCACCGGTTTTCAGTTCTGGAAGATCTTGAGACCTTACTCTAAAACTGTATTCGATGCTTATCGAAGAGCTTTCGACAAACTCGCTTTCAAGTTTTTTGCGAGATTTCTCGTCAAAATGTTTGAGTGACTCGCGCTTAAAATTATGAGCGATGATGAAATGTTGAAAGCGAATATGCGACAAATCGCCTGAACCGGACTCCGCGTAGAATCCATCCCATCCACCCGCCCCTTCCTGTTTAAAATTTACCCGTCCCGCGTCGCCAATGAAAAGCACACCCTTCGACTCCAATATCCTGCGCATTTCTGCACAAAATACGTCAGCGCGATCTAACGCAAACGGCGCCATCCTCAGAGTATAAAGTTCAAGAGCCGAACCCAAAACAGACTGGGAGCCGTACGAAGGGGCAGTTCCTTTGCCCCGAGTCCTGCCCTGCCGAAACAAACCATGGACGGTATCAAAAAGCAGCGCCTCACGCGAGTGGAGGCCCGCATTTACTTCCTTACGATTGGATACCTGTGCATGCGAAGAAAGCTTCACATCCTTCAACGCCTTCTTGAGCGAGTTCTTCCATCGTAATTGAATAGGAACGCTCGGAAGATATTTTTTATGCTTTTCCTGACTCTGTATGAGTGACGATGAAAATTCCTTCAAAAAGCGATTGATGATCGCGTGATCTTTTTCGAATACGTGGAGGCATTCGATGAGTTTCTTCACTCTGGGCGTGTGGGCTTCATGAAAGAGTCCACCCAATTCCTTTCGCTTAAGGTCCTCGCGAAGGTTAGCAACCCATTGCCGATTTAAAACTTTCAGCACTCCGGACGTGGATTCAATAGGCGGAATCTTTTTCATGCCCCATCTGTGAAGGAAAAACTGAAAAATACCGTTTGGATCAAAGCCGGGCATGAACCGGAGGGCGGGTTTTAACGAGGCATCCGAGGCGCGAACTACAACGACACGCTCGCCGTTCAGGACTAATAAGAATGCGCTGAACAGGGCTTCTGGCCCGTCTCCAAAAACTACGCAATCATATTCGCCTCGAGCTTGCATGTTAGATTTATTTTTTCCTTTGAAGCTCTAGCGGTGTGACACAAGTACCGACCGCCTTACAAACAACGATAGGTTGAGGAAGAAATTCTGCGGAACTCACGGCCTTCCCGCCTTTTTCAAGGGGAAGTGGCGTCACGACCTTTCGCGCTTCGAATTCCATCTTGCGGGAAGACTTTCCAATATGAACTATGCGCCCCACTGCTTCGATGTAGTCGCCGACATATACGGGCGCAAGAAACTCTACGCTCTCATAGGCGCGAAAAAGGCCCTCATCTCCGTCGAGACGAATCAAAAGTTCAGTCGCCACATCACCAAAGAGCGAAAGCATCTTGGCTCCGTCGACTAACCCGCCAGCATAGTGTCCATCGTGTGCGCCCATGCGGAGGCGAATCATGACTTCGGTATTCAAATTTGTGCTCATCCTTTTTCCCTCATCTGAACTATTGCTTTTGGCCTTAGTGTCCCTATCTTCTCAGGAGCTATCCGCATTCTCAACCCTGGCCGAGTTCTCTTTTCAATCGCGCAGTCAGCGCATCCGCACTGCCGAAAAAGCGCTCTACGCCTGCTCGCCAAGCGGAACGTTCCTCGGCTGAGAGGGCCTTCTGAGATGCAACGCGAAATCTGGCCCAATCTTCGTGTTTTTCCAGAAGCCGCAGCTGCCCGAGGCTACGCAATCGCTCAATCTCGTCGAATTTCTCTGCCCCCTCAGGACCGGCGTAAATCGGCAAGCCATGGACAGCGGGCTCGATCGTACTGTGGACGGAGCTTCCAAAACCCCCGCCAACGTAAGCGAGATCGCCCAGTCGATAGAGCTCAGCCAAGAAGCCCATTTCATCCACGATGACAGCGAGCTTTCCAGCCGGGCGAATGCCCGTGCGATCCGTTGTACGAATCGGAGTCCATCCTAAATCGCGCAGGAGAATCTCCTGAGCCTTAATGGACGAGGGATCGATCTTATGTGGAACAACAATGAGCGAGCCCTCGAAACGGGAACTGTCGAGCTTTCCGCGCCAAGTAATCCAATCCGTGTCCCAGCTACTTCCCGCGATCAGCCAAGGTCGCGGAAGATCCTTCATCGAATCTTCCAGCTCGCTCACACGCTCGTGCTTAAGACTGGCGCGCGCGCGAACACGATCCCACCTCGGATCAGAGGCGGTAAAAATCGAAACATTCTTAAAGTGATTTTTTAGTTTCGCTTCGCTCGCGTCACTAAAACTCACTAACGTCAGTCGCGGTAAAATCGATCGCGTCAGCCAAAGAATACGTTTAGCCCAAAGTAACGAACTTCGCGCCTTTGCTCCCACAATACAAAGTGGAATCTGCCTCACTCCCAGCGCATGCCAGAGATCGGGCCAAGCTTCATACTTTGCCGTGATGAAAAGATCGGGCTTGAGGAGTGACAATCCCTCATCCCAATCTCCCTCGAAAGGACTGTATCCCGCATACGCGACCTGTCCGAGTCTCAAGCGCTTCATGCATTTCAAGGCGTGTTCATAGGCCGACTCGCTGAAAACGGTGAGAATCACTTCAAAATGCGGATCTTCAGTGAAGCGCTCAACGAGTGCCCAGAGGCTCTCAAGCTCACCGACGGACGCGCCGTGAAACCAAACTCGAGTGGTCTGAGGGGGTTTCGGTCTTGAGCGGGAATGCGCACGAATCTGTTCGATCGCCTGAATGCGCGAGCGCGGTAAGAAAAACATCAGGATGAAACGAGCAAATGCAACAACCCACCCATAGAGCCAGAAAAGATCGCGCGGCTGTTTCTTCGTCTGACTGTTTTCGTGGCGACTCATTTGCGAGCAGCCTCAACTTCCAGATCGTTCATTAGTTTTAGCGCCAATACCAATACGTCCCCAGGATTGAGTTTCTGCATGCAAGCGAACCGATTTTTACCCAAGCGAAAACAACCCGTGCCATCTTTTCCGCAGGGCCTGCACCAAAGTTCAGCGCCGACTGTTTTCGACCGCGCTAAGGCTGGCCCAAATCCAAACTCCGGGGTTGTCGGCCCATACAGAACTAAAACCGGCACGCCTAGGCCCTCGGCTAAATGAGCAATTCCCGTATCATTTGAAATTAAAAACTGAGTACCCGAAATCTCTTCTGCGAGTTCAGTGAATGGCTTCTTGCCTATGGCGGAATCAAAGGGAATCGATTCGCGCCTTAGATGCTCTGCAAGATTCTGCACAGAACTCTCAGACGGGTCGCCAAAGAGCACAGGAATCCACTCACTTTTCGAGTCACGGAGGAGCTTCAGCAGGCGCAGAAAAGATTCCGTCGGCCATTTTTTTCCTGGCCACGCCGATCCCGGCATCACGCCGAACCGTTTTGGGGGCGAATCTCTTCCGATTCTCGTTACTAAATATCTGAGATCCTGGACTGGATAGGAATCCGACTGAGACGACAGACCGCTTCGTGCAGCACAGCCCAAAAATTCACGGCGAAGAGGCCGCGGAAACAGAAACTGGGGCCATAGACTTTTGAAACTCACGTATCCAAAACGACGAAATTTCGATTTTGAGATTTTAGCCCACCGAGGAAACGGTCGCCCGCCGATGAAACAAAACCACCAAAATACACAACGCGCGAGACGCGTGCGAAGCGTAGAGTGAAGATCTAACACCTCGTCGTAGCCTTCCGAAGCGAGCTGGCGATTCAAGGAGATCCAACCCCGTACACCTCCGAGCCTGCGATCAAAGGGGATGACTTTTTGGATCTTGGGATTTCCATTTAATAGAGCAGCGTATTCGGACAAGACAACCCAATGGGTTTCTGCCGAAGAAGGAACATTTAGCGCCGTCTGGGAAAGAATCACGTCGCCTAGACTGCTCAACCGATAGATGAGTCGCTTCACGTGTGACTTTCACTATGCTTAGGAATCGCCTGTTTTCATAGGACAAAGGTCCGATTGTTAGAGGATTTTCACAGTTGATGGTGCGCATTAAAAGACACATTCTTGCACAGCTTCCCCGCCCTTAAAATGAGAGAGGTAGGGGTAATTTATGGGGTTAAGACTTTTCGTACTTTTCACGGTTTTCGCATCCACTAACGTCGCTTACGCAGAGGGCGTTGTGAACGTTGTCGAGATGTCTGTACCGGTTTTTCAGGAAGTTGAGCCAGCACCCGCTCCTGCTCCGGTGGTAACCGAAGTCAGCGCCCCTGCAGTGCAGGTGTTTTCACAACAGGACTTAGCTCCCACCGAAACCCAACAAATTTATAGCGGAAATGGCGCAAACGAAGCGCCACGTACCGAAAACGCAGCTGCCCTTTCAAGTGGCGGCGCCGTGGCTACCGTTCAGTAAGCATTTTCAGAATCTAGAAAGTAAAAAGCCCCGAACGTAAAAGTTCGAGGCTTTCGTTATTTTATACGACCACGGAGTCATGGACTCTTCACGCGGAAGCAGCACTGGCAGAGCCAGTAGCAAAGTTAAAATGGGGGCATCGTGCTATGTTAGCGCAGAACTTCTTCTGTACTATTTTCGCCG
>CAYOJT010000012.1:0-21824 GCA_964404365.1 uncultured Bacteriovoracaceae bacterium | reverse complement strand
TGCGATGGCTTGCAGTCTTTGAAAGCGGCCGGCCCACAGAGGAGATTTACGAAAGGGGCGTCGTCCAGGGTAGCTTGTACAGATTGAATTCCACGGCCATCAAGTTCGACAAGATCCAATCACTCCTCAGCGAGCAGGCCGCCGCACAGTCTTTTGAACCACACGTCCTGATCATTGACGAAATTAACCGGGCAAACATCTCGAAGGTCTTTGCTACGAACTTTCCGCCCGAGAGTGTTTTAATCAGAAAGGTGTGTGGCTCGATACCGTAGTAAACAATAAGAGATGCGATCAGGAAAAAAGCCGCCGCAACCGACGAAATATTCAAGTAGCGCACGGCACTTTTTTCACGGTCTTGATCCCCTAAAATTCCGATCAAGAAATACCCAGGCAGTGCGGAAAGAGACCAAAAGAAGAACATCAGAAATAGATCTTGAGACAACGCCGTGCCCAATGCTGAAAACTGTAATAAGAGCAGCAGGGCAAATGTTCCGCGTCGCGCGTTTGTTCTGTTCCACTCCGCGATGATGAGAAGAGGGAAAACAACAGCAATCAAAAGAACAACGAGTGCATTAATGCCATCGAGTCCAAGAGCATAAGACATCGAATAACTCTTCATCCAGGGATACTGCAGTGAAAGACTGTCAAGATTTCCAATCCAGTGAGCCCAGATCGCAAGAAATATTCCTATACTGCCTGAAAGCACACTCGTGCCGATTGCTAGCCACCTACAGAGGGGCATATTCCGCGTCGTCATCTGAAAGAGCGCGCCCAGTGCAGGCAAAAAGAGCATCACTGTGAGAAGATTTTCCATCCCAATTCTTCCTTTTTCTAAAACCTAATAAAATGCATCACGGTTATAAACGCACAGAGAACGCAGAAAAACAGGTACCAATGCGCGTCTCCGCTCTGAACAAGTTGAACGAGCTTCGCGGGAGTATCAATAATTCGTGAATATGTGATTCCGCTCAGCCGCTCTGAAATCCTTATCGAGAGAGCAGTAATTTTCTTAAAAACCTGAACCGCCCAGGTTCCGCTCTTTGGCCATGCCCGTTCCCAAACGGGGTCGGAGATGTTCTTTACAACCCACTGGCTAGAGCGCTGACCCACCGAGAGGCTGCTCTCGAAGAAGGGATCTAAGCCAAACCCACGCAGCGTCCAGGCCCCCAATCTCGGAAAGCTTTTTCCGAGATCGGTAACGCGCGCAAAATATCCGAGGAGGGGCGACAAAACTAAAACAGCGGAATGAACGAGAATCGCGTTCATCCAATTTCCTTCGTTTTGGGTGCTCACTAGTGCGAGCGTCTCCTTCACCCAATCCCAGTTTTTCAAGCCTTCAATCGCATCCAGAACGTCATGGAAAAAGCCACCGCTCCAGGTTCCGGTTAAAAACCAACCCATCATGAGGATCGCGCTCATAAATAGAAATGCGGACGAAAAGTGGATTTTCTCGTTGTCCTTTTTCTTCAGACAATGCAGAACCACGATTCGACTTAATCCGGTCCCAGACCCGAGCGAGATCAGCACAATCGCCGAGAGGTAGAGCGGGTGTTCAATGACGGATGAAAAACCATAAATCATTCCTATTGCAGGAAAAAACCCGAAGAAGCCGATGGATGCCAGCGCTGAGAAAATGAGAAGCGTAGTGTTCACCGCGTTTCGCCCCGACTCGGAGATTTCGGAAAGGATCGGAACAAAAAATACCCAGCCCAACAAAATTGGAAATGCCGCGGTCTTACCCGTTAGTCCCAAAACAATCGAAACGAGGATAGGCCCGATGAGAACCCAATTTCGCACCATCGCCTGAATATTTTTTTGGAAGAACTGTCCCGCGACTACAAAAAAGCCCGTTACTGTGAAAGCCGAAACGCAAGGGATCCAAAGATCAAGCTCCTTGATATGTCCTTCCATTCGAAAAAGGAGTGCAAGCGCTGCTAGCGGAATGGGGGTTAGCGCAACTAGCGCAAAGGGCGCAGTGTGGTTCTGAGTAGGTAACCAGAGAGCTCCCGCTCCTGGGATGGGTTGAAGCAGGAGTAGGAACCCAAGTGCTAAAAATATCTTTGCAGCAATAACGCTCGAGAGTTCGGGGTTCAAGTTCGTCCACTCGGCCGCCTTAGTTCCCAAATCAAGGTTTAAACCATCGGAAGCAAATCCCGTGAAGCCAAGAAATAGAATAAAAAGGCCTAACACCTTCGGAAGAAGGAAGAGCGCGATCCGTTTTGAATCTACCGGGTTTTCGACACTGATTTGTAAGAAATAAGACGTTGCAACCAATGCGAGCGAAATACCTAGAAGCGAAAATGCCGCTGAGTTCGAGGACCATGAAGCGAGCACGCTCGCATACGCAAGTAGAGCTGCCCCCATGGATCCAGGGAGGAACTTCTTCTTTTTCAATGCGAAGGAAGCAATCCAAGAAAAAAGCCCGAGTCCGTATGCAACCCCAAGAAGAGCCGAGTGCCAGGTTACCTCAAATGATAACCGAAGCGCGCCAACCTCCTCCTTCGGAAGAATCCATTCCCACGAGGGCTTTGTAGGGAAATCCACGCCCGAAGCGAGATAGGCAGCCAAGAACAAAAACACCGAAATCATGGGCACGAGGTTTAACCAGAAGCTCATTCGACTCTCATCATTCCGAAAAAGCGTCGTTACAGAGAAAGCAAGAAGGCAAAGGACTAATAGCCCAATCCAAACTCCCGGGAGTGAAGTAACAAACGAACTCACAGCCGATCCTTCCATTAGTTCTTTAACCCCCGCACTTCATCCCAGCTCGAACTCCGCTTGAGGTAGAAAAGTCGAATCACGATTCCAAATACTGAAATAAAAATAATGAACCCGAGAAAAAGTACGATAAATCCAAAAACCTGGCCGTCGAGATTGAGTCCGCCTTCAATCGCTAGCAACACCCCGAAAAGCGCAAACCCCTGGAATAAGAGATGAACGCCCATCAGCCACCCAATAAGGTTCCGTCTCGAAAAAATTCCAAAGAGCCCTACGAGGGTCATGGCTGTTGCAAAAAGTGCCTGAATCATGGCGTCCAGTCTCCCCGTTTCCAATCCGCACGAGTCATCGTTCCGATACCAATGATAGAAATCACAGCTAAAAATCCTAAGACGAAAACCGTCAGCGGGTGCGTTCTGACCAGAGCTAAACCAATTTGGGCCGCGGTTGTGTCTTGGGCTTTAAATTCGCCGCCCCAATCCACAAGCCCCATCAAAGCAAGACCGAGCATTCCACCGAACATTAAAGTTCCAAGTGATGCGAGGATTAATCCGCGACGATTCGCAGGATTCGAAACTTTAATTTCCGCTTCGCCCGTAACCGTTCCGAAGACCAAAAAGAGAATGCCTACCGAACAGGAAATCAACCACTGGAGGAGAGCTAGCCACTCGCCTCCCAGGAGGAGAAAGGTTACCCCTAAGATTATTCCGGAAAGCCAAATCGAGAAAACCGAGAGGCGGAAAGTTTTTAAAAATACCGCCGCAAATCCAAAGATAAGGCTGAGAGAGTAAAGAACGATGAGAAGAGCCATCATAAAAACTCTCCGCCTTTCCGCGGCATGTCGCCCTTACCAAAAGAAGAGATCATTTCCCGCTTCTCGTATGCCGCGGCTTCATATTTTTTTGAGTGTTTAATGGATCCCGTCGGACAAACCTCGACACAAAGGCCGCAAAAAACACACCTGGAGTTATCGATGTTAAATAGAGAGACCCATTCTTTTTGTGTGGCGGGCTGGCGCTCACTCTGAATCTCAATGCATTCCGTTGGACAAACTTTCGCGCACTCGTAACACCCAATACATTCGTTGATGTCGTTCACTAAGAGCCCGCGCGTCCGAGGTGGAAGATCATCCACTGTTTTTGAAGAAACGGGGTCGGGATACTGTTCGGTGATCTCTTTTCGAAGTGCGTTCGGATTAATGTTAAATAGGTAGGGTACAGCGGTACTCAAACCCCGAAGGATCGACCTCGTTCCGGCCACGCTCGCCTTCAACATTTCATAGATACTGAGAAAAACGGAAGCCCTCATCGCACAACTCCCACGGTCCAGAAGACCGAGCCAATCAGCGCAACGAGCGCGGCCGGAAAGACAAACTTCCAGATAAAGTCTGTGATTCTTTCAATTCGGATGGACGGTAAAGTTTTTCCAAAAATTTGTACGCAAATCCAAATGAGGCCCGACTTAAGGAGCATGAGGAAAATCTGCGCGTGAGAATGGACAAAGCTACTCTCGCCTTCGCCGACCGGAAGGCCAGCACCTCCAAAATAGAGCGCAACCGCTAAGATGCACCAGACGTAAAAGCCGTAAAATCTACTCATTTCAAAGATGATAAGATCCGAGGACTGATACTTATTTTTCTCTCGAAGCCCAACAGCGAAAGGGGGGATTTGAAAAAGAATCATCCCCGAAACGATGAAAGTGAGAGCGCCAAGGATCCCAAACGGAGAAGACACCCCAAACCAGTGGTAGGGAATCGCTCCTTGAATTTGAATGATCGACTCCCAGTTCATTTTGCCTGAAATCACACAGGGCACGAGAAGAGAACAAAGTGCCGGTACAAATGCTGATAGCGCGATAAATCCACCGCGAAAACCAATGAGCGTATTTTCGATTTCGGCCTGATCGCCCGACTCCAAAATTTTAAAGAAACAAAGAATTAACAGCGAAATAAAGGGTAGTAAAATATTCAGCTCACTCTGAACGAAAACAAACCCATGTCCAAGCGGCAGGGCTGCAAAAATAGAAAAGAGCGCGGCCGTGTGGGCAAAAAAAACAATCTTCGTATTCCTGCCGAACCCCGTTTGAAAGAAAAGTTTCAGCGTGTCCGCAAAACCCTGAAGCGATCCAATAGGGCCGGTTCGATTCGGTCCAACTCGCGCCTGAATGTCCGCAATCAATTTCCGCGAAAAATAGCTGTAAACGAGCGCAACCACAGGAATGATTAGGAGATGAAAATAGAAAAAGGCCGCGCTAAACACGATGAGCCCATTCGTTTCTTCGGGGAATGCGAATGCCCTAACCCAAGCCTGCGGAGCGGTCATCGGTCCACCTCGGATAGTTTCAAATCAAGTGACGCCAAAACGAGGGATAGGTTTTGAAGCGTGACTCCCTTTAAAAGGGAGGGCACAAGATAGAGGTGGGCGGTCGACGGAGTTCTCCATGCCACTCGAAGGGGCTTAACATCACCATCCGAGACGACGTGACACTGAATTAAACCGCGCGGACCTTCAACTCGAGATGTTGCTTCGCCAGACGGAACACGAAAATCGGGTGGAATGCGAAGAGCGGTATGCTCGCCTGGTGGGACGGCCTCCGCCACAGCGACTAAGAGCGTGAGCGACTCTTGAATCTCATCGATTCGAACCTTCATGCGATCGAATGCATCGCCCAAGGTTCCTCCCGTGCCCAGGCCTACGGGCACATTGAATGGGAAGAGATCATAACAACTGTAAGGGGTTGCCTTACGCACATCGAACGCGGTTCCGGATGCCCGGAGATTTGGCCCCGTAACGCCACACTCATGCGCCAACTCTTGAGAGAGCGGCGCTGTTCCGGATAGCCTCTCGATAAATATCCGGTTCTCGGACATGAGTGCGCGATATTCACGGAGTCGAACCTGAATCAAGCGGACGGTTTCAAAAATGCGTTCGATAAATCCTTCGGTGATATCAAAGGAAACACCACCAATTCTTAAAAAACCTACGTTGAATCGCGCGCCCGTCATCAGCTCAAAGAGATCTAAAATGAGCTCCCGTTCCCGCATCAGGTACTTCGATGCCGTTTCATACTCGAGCGACATACAGAGACGCGACAAGCTCCCGAGATGACACTGGATCCGGTTCAGTTCACAAAGAATGAGGCGGATCACTTGCGCTCGTCGTGGAACGAGGATGTTACAAATTTCTTCGACCGCCTGAAAAAAAGCGGTTTCGTAAAAAATAGATGCCTCAGAATCAATACGATCCACGGCTACAATGGATGAAAACCAGTTTAAGTTTTCGTGCATCTTCTCGAGCGCCTTATGGGTAAAGCCGGAGATGACCTTTGCGTTCAAAATTTTTTCGCCGTCGATATCGAGGTCAATTTTCATGATGCCGGGCAACTGCCTGTCGATTGGGCCAATCGAGTGTGCGCTAGGTACGGTGTTGAGCTTCTCTACGCGAATCATCGAAAGAGCTCGCCTTCCCACACAAATTGTTTTCTGAGCGGCGCCTCTTCGAAGTGAATGCCTCGATCAACTGATCCCCGATTTTGGGGCATCCCAGAAAAAACAATTCCAAACTGCTCACCCATTTCGACTTCGTAGGGGAGGGCCATGCGCCAGACTTCAGAAACGGATTGAAGTGTTGGGTGGTCTTTCGGGTGTTTCGGTGTGACTTCCGTTCTCAAAACGACATGATTACGGTTCGATTCCGAACGCAAAAAATAGCTAACGGTAATTTTACCTCGAACCTCAAACGCGCTCATCATCTCGAGCCAATCCATTCGAATGTGTTCTTCAAATCGTAAAAAATTTGCGATTTCCGCTATTTTTCCAGATTGCACTTCGATCAACGGGATCTGTGTGTGGCCAAGTCGCTCCACCCTGCAGTCTGGTCCCATCAAATCGCTAAGTTTTTTACTGAGATTTTGATGGTCCATTGATCTTTTCTTGTAGGTGAATAATCCCGTTCATAATCGCTTCAGGTCGGGGTGGGCAGCCCGGAATATAAACATCGACGGGAATAAAACGATCGACCCCACCGCGAATGGCGTATCCGGCCTTCTTTTGAAAAGGACCACCACAATTCGAACAGGTTCCAACTGACATGACGTATTTCGGCTCTGGCATCTGATCGTAAATTTTCTTGATCTCTGCCCCCAAAGATTCATTTACGGCTGTCGTTATAATTAATACGTCCGCGTGCTTGGGGGACTCCTGAGGAAGACACCCGAATCGCTCCAAATCATAACGGCTCGATTCAGCAGAAAATACCTCGCTCGCACAACACCCTCCGCCCACTTCGGTGTACCAAAGTGAGCGCGCTCGTGCCCATTTCACGAGCTGCTCTACAGATGAAGCGATCACTCCAGGAGTCATTGCACATCCTCTTCATCGGGTGTTCCACTTCCCCACGACAGATCTTTCTTCCGAATCGAATACGCCAAAGTGGAGAGGACAAATACAGCGAGCGCCGAAAGAACCAACACGGCCGAATGGTGACCTCGATCGGAAATGAGGGTTTGCAGAACTGGAATGATCAGAAAAAAAAGTACGAGAAGGGTCGTTGCGGCCAAGATCGCGATGAAATAGCGAAGGTTGATTTTCCGCTGTTCAACTCCGGTGCTCGAAACGGTTTCGGGCGCTTTAGGCGCCTCTCGTTTTTCAACAAAGAGCCCTTGAACTTGTTGCAGAGCGGCGGGGACCAAGAGTCCCAACAGAATCGCAAGAATGAAATAGATATAAGTGGCCCAACTGCTTGGCATTTTTTGCGCTCGTTTCGGGTGTTTCGTTGAAAAAAGTACTGAAGCTGAAATAGGGTGTCAACCGATATGGGTTCGGCTCGGTTACGCTCCATCATTCAGTCTTTTCACCAGCTCAATGAACCCGTACGCGTGGCCGGTTCAACGGACACTTCTAACGCGTTGCTCATCGCTCGCTTGGTCGAATCTTCACTCAACTCGTCTGAAAAGCCCCTCATCGTGGTCTGCGGAGATGAAGAGTACGCCTCAACGCTCTCTGAAACGATCGAGCTCTTCTCGAGTGCCATCCTTGGCAAAAATTTTTCCTCAAGCTTTCTCCCTTTTTGGGAGGCATCGCCCTATTCAACGATCGCGCCTTCAATCCGAACACGTTTTGATCGGGTCTCGGTCATTAATCGATGGTTCTCGGGCGATCGTCCCCGAGTAATCGTTTCTACGCTGCCCGCGCTCCTCATGAAAACGATCCCCACCCAAGAACTCGCGAAACACACGCTCGAGTTGTCGGTGGGTATAGATAAAGAGTCCCGCGACGTGGTTGCAAAAAAACTCACAGCAGCCGGTTATCAACGGGTGGACACCACCGAAGACCCTGGCTCATTTTCGGTGCGAGGCGATCTGATTGATGTCTTTCCGCCAGGATTTGATCACCCCATCCGCATCGAATTTTTTGGGGACGAAATCGAAAAAATTCGCGTGTTCGACCCTGAGGACCAAAAAACACTCGCTCGCGAGCTCTCGCTCCCGATTCGAATTGGACCCGCCCGTGAGGTGTTGATTCACTCCGAAAACATTCAGCGCATTCGCGCCTCGCTTAAGGAGCACGCCGATGAGGTTGGGTTTTCGCGTGCCGTACGAGATCCCCTGATGGAGCGCGTGCACGAGGGGTCTTACCCGGAGCGCTCAGAGTTTTGGGGGCCCTTTGCTTATGCGCCGGAGAGTTCGGTTTCGTTCTTCGAAATGGTCTCGCCAGAAAATGTGGTTTTTATCGATCAGCTCGAGGTGGAACGTGAATATGATATTTGGCATGAAAAACAAAAAAACGCCGAAAAAGAGGCTCTAAAAAGTGGCGTTTTGGTGCCTTCGTTTCACGTTTCCTACTCTGATGCGAAGGTGATTCTAGATTCTAGTCCAAGAAGAAAATCCCTCTTCATTGATCGTCTGGAGATGGCAAATCTTGAGCGCGTTCAAACGGATCTCAACGAAGAGTCCGACGAGGAGCTCCTCAAGGTGCTCGCAGCAGCCCCACAAATCTCAAAGTCCCATCGAGTCTCGATTCGCGGAAACAGTGATCTCATTCAAGAGAAGCGGGTTTCCTTCACCGAGTTAAAATCTAAATTCTCCCTCTGGCTCAAAAAAGATAACGAGATTGTCGTCTTTGCTCCTACTCAGAGTCAGCTTGAACGGATTCGATACCTACTGAGGGAGAATGACTTGGGAGAATTTTTGTCGGACCAGCTGACTCCGGGTCGAGTCACTCTCATGGCGGGTTGGGTCCCGGCGGGCTTTCGCTGGCCAATGGAAAAAATCGTTATCTTGAGTGATGCCGAGCTCTTAGGATCGAAGTCGTCTCAAAAACGCGGAAAACATAAAGGCACTTCCGCTGCAAAAGACTGGTCAAATCTCCAATCCCTTTCTGATCTCGAACCGGGCGACCTGGTGGTTCATCTGGATCACGGGATCGGAAAATACATCGGTCTCTCGCGACTAAACCTCAATCAAATAGAGAACGATTTTCTACTCATTGAGTATGCAAACAAGGACAAGCTCTACCTTCCTGTTTATCGTCTCAATGTTGTTCAGAAATACATGGGGGGTCCAGACTCGGCGCCTCTGGATAAGCTCGGTGGACCTGGTTTTGCGAAAGAGAAGGAAAAGGTCAAAGAGGCGGTTAAGAAAATCGCGATCGACCTCGTCAAACTCTACGCAGAACGACGCATTCGAACGGGGATCAGAGTTTCACCCCGTGACTCCTATTTTCGCGAATTTGAAGCCACTTTTCCCTACGATGAGACCGTGGACCAACTGAAGGCGATCGATGACTCCCTCGACGACATGGTTGCGGGAAAAGTTATGGATCGTTTGATTTGCGGTGATGTGGGTTACGGAAAAACTGAGGTCGCGATTCGCGCGGCGTTTAAGATGGTTTCCGAGGGACATCAGGTCGCGGTCCTGGTTCCCACAACCATTCTTGCTCACCAACACGAGCTCTCATTTAAGAATAGAATTCAAGAAAATTACCCGCTTCGGATTGAATCCGTCTCGCGATTTAAAAACGCTCAGGCTCAAAAAGAAATTTTGAAGGACGTGGAAAGTGGGAAGGTCGATATCATTATCGGAACTCACCGTCTCTTATCGAAGGATGTTAAATTTAAGTCGCTGGGCCTTGTGATCATTGACGAGGAACACCGCTTTGGGGTCGAACATAAAGAAAAGCTCAAGACGTTTCGCGTAAACACCCACGTGATGACGATGACCGCGACTCCGATCCCAAGAACTCTTCATTTCTCTCTTTCGGGCCTTCGCGATATTTCGCTCATCAATACGCCCCCCATTGATCGTTTACCGATCCGAACTTACATTTCAAAGTTCGATGAAGAACTCATTAAAAAGGCCATCGAATCCGAGCTTTCGCGCGGTGGTCAGGTTTTCTTCGTGCACAACCGCGTTCAGTCGATTCATGAGATCGCCGGTCGAATTCAAGCCCTTGTGCCTGCCGCTCGAGTTATCGTGGGCCACGGTCAGATGGCAGAAAACGAACTCGAGTTGGTCATGATGAAATTCTATAAGAAGGAAGCCGACGTTTTGATCGCAACAACGATCATCGAGTCGGGGCTTGACGTTCCGAACGCGAACACGATTCTCATCAATCGAGCAGACGCCTTCGGTTTAGCTCAGCTCTATCAACTTCGCGGACGCGTGGGGCGCGGTCAAAACCGAGCCTATGCTTATCTTTTAATTCCTGAAGATGGTGGAATTTCGAACGATGCGAAAAAGCGCCTCGAAGTCATTCAGCGATTTGTCGAGCTGGGTTCTGGCTTCAATATCGCATCTCACGATCTCGAAATTCGAGGCGGTGGCGATCTTTTGGGTCCTCAACAGAGCGGTTACATCGCTTCAGTGGGTTTTGATCTCTATACCGAGCTTCTCGAGGAAGCGATTCGCGAAATTCAAGGTCGACCGCTTGCGCCCGAAGAGTCCATGCGCGAACCCGAAATTAAATTGCCGTTTAGCGCATTTATTTCGGAGAAATATGTACCCGATGTTCACCAACGACTGGCCCTCTATCGACGTCTTTCCGGAACCACTCAAGAAGCACAAATTGATGAAATTGAGGCCGAAATCCAGGACCGTTTTGGGAAACTCCCAGACGAGACCGTAAATTTGATTTGGCTGATTCGGGTCAAGCGACTCCTGAAAACGCTCCGAATCGAGTCGCTCACCGTGGGTCCAGAGCGCCTCGCGTTTACGACTGAAAAAGAGAGTGCGCTCGATCCAACCCGCGCAATTGCACTCATTTCGAGCCAACCCAATCGCTACCAGCTGACTCCGGATTCAAAATTCATCATGACCGTCAAAATTCTGTCGGTGAAGGATCTCTACTTTGCGGTTTCAACTCTCTTGAAAGAGCTTAAATTCGATCATTGATACAGGTACTTGCGCCAGTTAGACTTGGTTTTATGAAACACATGAAACTTCTGGCATTGACCCTGACACTCACGATTCCAGCCTTCTCTTTCGGTGCAACCGAGCTTGCGAAAGTGAATGGAAAAGTTATCACTCTAGAAGATTTCAATAAAAAATATCAGGCGCTGCTTCCGCTTTACACAAACAAGACCCCAACCAAAGCGAATGTGCTCGATGACCTAATCAAGCGCGAGCTTGGGATTCAGGAAGCAAAAAAATTAAAGCTCGAACAAGATCCTGAGGTTCAAGACGAAATGAACACCGTTTTGTACCAGGCTCTTCTTCGAAAACAACTCGTCAAGGAGTTCGAAAAGATTCAAATTTCCGACGCAGAAGCGAAATCCTGGTATGAAAAAAACCCAGAAGTTCGCACATCACACATCTTCGTTGCGATCAAACCAGGTGCCAAAAAAGAAGAAGAGCTAGAAGCCTATAAACGCATTAAAGAAATTCAGGACAAAGAGCTGAAGAGCGGAAAAAGTTTCGCTGAAGTTGCCCAGAAATTTTCGGAGGGTGTTGCTGCTCCTATGGGCGGCGATCTGGATTACCAGACGAAAGACCGCCTCGACCCTACCTACTATTCGACAGCCGTGGCGCTTCGTTCGCCAGGAAAGGTCAGCGGCATCATTAAGACCCAGTTTGGCTATCACATCATTAAACTCACCGCGATTCGTGAGTGGAATGATGTCGACCGCAACACCGTGAAGCAGCTCGTCCTAAATGAAAAACGTCAGGGTATCTTTGATCGTTACATGGGACAGCTGAGAGCAAAGGCCTCCGTTTCAATCAAGTCTGGCCTCGTAAACTAAACCGATAGCCCCCCGCGTTGTTTATTGAGGGTGTCTTTGCTTTATGAGACAACCTCCTTCATGAAATCCCGGTTTTTTCTGAGTTTTTTGATCCTTTTGAGTTCTTCGGCGTTGGCGCAGTCTCGAGTCATCGAGCGCCTTGAAGCGTCTGTGAATAACCAAATTATTTTGAAATCCGACATTCGAAAATTCAGAAACACGGTTGGACTTCGCTCACAACTTGACCCTCTTTTCAGTGGGACTCCTCTCGCTCAGAAAGGCGCTCAGGCAAGCGACGCCGAGATTCGCGACTTCCTAATCGACGAAAAGATGATCACGCTTCTTTTTCCACTCACGGACAGTGAAGTGGAGCAAGAAATCGGATCCATCCAAGCAAATAACAAAATTACAAAGGACCAGCTGAAGGCCGCAATTCGCGCTCAAGGTTTTTCATACGAGGACTATTTTGAGTTAATCCGAATTGGAGCATCAAAGCGAAACCTCATCGACCGTGAAATTCGGACCCGAGTGAATATTACCGACGAAGACGTTAAGACCTACCTTGAGAGTCATTCGGGGAAAAAAGAAGTGGCCGCGCCTGCTACTTCTTCAAGCTCCGTCTACGGCGTGAAAATTCTCGTCGTTGCTGAAAGAAAAAAGGCGGAGAGTGTAAGAAACGAAATTAGTTCCGGTCTCGCATTCGAAGACGCTGTTAAAAAATATTCTGAAGACTCCTCAAAGGATAGCGGGGGCGACTTAGGTGAATTAACCTCGGAACAGCTTTCTCCGCTCATTCGAAACCAAGTGAAGAAAATGGTCGCAGGCCAAGTGAGCCCTGTGATCGGAAACGATAAGGCCGGATATTTAATTTTCAAATTGGCTTCCGTTCGGACCGAAGAAAGCTCGGCCGCCAAGAAGAAGGCCGTGGAAACTCGCGGTCTTCTCGCAAGCGCAGAATATCAACGCCAGCTCACGCTCTGGTTAGAGCGCCAGCGCGACTCTTCCTTTATTCGAAAAGCCGGAGACTCCTCTGTCGCTGGTTTGCCTGTGGGTTTATGAGCCTAATCGTAGTAACGCCGGGCGACCCGGATGGAATTGGGCCCGAGATCGTAATCAAAGCCATACGAAAGATTAAAAAAACCGGGTCTGTACCCACGCTCCTTTGTGTCGGATCAAAAGCTCCGCTTGAAAAACTAGGCGCGCGCTTTATCGAGCTAAAACCAAACGCTTTACCCACCCAAAAACTTCCGCGCTCTTTTGATTTTTTTTTAATCGCTGCGCCCACTCCTACAAATAAGAAGCTCCATCCCGCGGGCTATCAGTCGGGGTGGTCAATAGAGACTGCGACTCGAATTGTCCAAAAGGTGAAAGCCTCTGCCCTCGTAACCGGACCCATTCATAAGGAACGGTTGAATCAAGGCGGATACAAATTCACCGGGCACACCGACTTTTTATCTAAACTTTGTAAGGACGCACCCGTCACGATGATGCTGGCTAATGAAACCTTGCGGGTTTCTCTAGTCACGACGCACATCGGATTGAGGTCCGTCTCGGATCACGTCACCCAGAACCGGATTATAGACACAACACTTCGAACCTATTCTTTCCTGAAGAACCACCTTGGAATCAAAAAGCCTAAAATCGCGATTTGCTCTTTAAACCCCCACGCCGGCGAGGGTGGAATGTTTGGAAATGAGGATGATTCCGTAGTTTCACCTGCAATCCGGAAGCTGAAGAAATCGCTCGGCACAAAGACGACGCTCTCCGGCCCGCACCCTTCTGATACGTTTTTTGCAAAACACGTCTCCGCACCAAAATTAAAACGCGCAGATGCGGTCATTTGTATGTACCACGACCAGGGCCTTATTCCGGTAAAGCTCATCGACTTCCCGAATACGGTCAACATTACGCTTGGCCTTCCGATCATCCGCACATCCGTCGATCATGGAACTGCATTTGATATTGCAGGAAAAAATTTAGCCGACCCTTCAAGTATGATTGCTGCAATCCGTACTGCTGCACTCGCTCTTCGTTCATCTTCAAGGAAAACCAGAAAATGAAATTTAACCCATCGATCTTTAGGGAATACGACATCCGGGGAATCGCGGGCCGAGACCTCTCATCCGAGCTCGCTTACGCGATCGGAAACGCTTATGTGAAATTCATCGAGACTCAGTTTATTTCGAACCGCGGCGCCTGGGGTGAGGCTGTCCGCGCCGAGATGGATAAAAAATCTCCAAACCGCCCGATCATTGCTGTCGGCCGAGACTGTAGGCTCACCTCTGACGAATATGCGGAAGCGCTCATTCGCGGATTAAACGAAGCCGGGGCTAATGTTGTGAATCTAGGAACCTGTCCTACACCCGTCACTTACTTCAGCGTTTTTAATCAACACCTCGACGGCGCAATCATGATCACGGGTTCTCATAACCCTGGAGATTATAACGGTTTTAAAATCGGAGTTGGAAAAGACACTCTTCACGGCTCTCAAATTCAAGAGATGAAGAACCTCGTAGAGGCAGGCCCACATTCGTTCAGCTCTGGGAAGGGCTCAGTTACGAAGCTCGACATTATTCCGCTCTACCAGAACTTTCTTGTTCAGAGCGCAAAGAAGCTGAAACCCATGAAAGTCGTTGTAGACGCGGGTAATGGCACGGCCTCGACAGTAGCTCCTGAGTTATTTAAACGACTTGGGGCAGAGGTGATCCCGCTCTTCTGTGAACTAGACGGACGCTTTCCGAATCACCACCCCGACCCGACCGTGGTTTCAAATCTCAAACACATGATCGACGCTGTGAAAAAAGAGGGCGCGCATTTTGGTGTAGCTTTCGACGGAGACTCGGATCGCATCGGTATTGTCGACGAGAAGGGCGGCGTCCTCTTTGGAGACGAAATGATGATTCTTTTTGCGAGAGATGTGCTCAAGGAAAAACCCGGAGCAACCGTCATTTCTGAGGTGAAATCAAGTTACCGGCTCTATGACGACATCGCCAAAAGAGGCGGAAATCCTATCATGTGGAAAACCGGCCACTCGCTCATCAAATCGAAGATGAAAGAAACAAAGGCAATGTTGGCCGGAGAAATGAGCGGCCATATCTTCTTTGCAGATCGTTATTTTGGATACGACGACGCTATCTATGCTGCCCTTCGCTTCTATGAAATTGCAAGCTCTGCTCAAGGGCCAGTTTCTTCGCTCCTTGCTGACGTCGAAAAGACGGTGAACACGCCGGAAATCCGAATTGATTGTGTGGAAGAACTTAAGTTTTCGCTCGTCGAAAAAACTAAGGCTCGCCTCATCGCACAGAAGAACGGGAAGGTGAATGACATCGATGGGATTCGTATCGATTTCGGAGATGGATGGGGCTTAGTGCGCGCTTCGAACACTCAACCTGTTCTCGTGCTTCGCTTTGAATCCAAGTCAGAGAGGCGAATGAACGAAATTCGCTCCATCGTTGAGTCTGCCCTTGTCTCCTCGGCACAGGAATTGAAACATCCACCTCTGGAGTTACATGGCAGTAAACATTGACCTCGATCCAGGAACTGAACCCGACCGCTTCATTATCGTAAAGGGCTCGCGGGTTCATAACTTAAAGGATCTCTCGATAAAGATTCCGCGTGATTCACTTTCTGTAATCACGGGCCTCTCGGGCTCGGGAAAATCTTCGCTCGCATTTGATACCATTTACGCCGAAGGTCAGCGGCGATACGTAGAAAGTCTCTCCGCATACGCTCGTCAATTTCTGGATCAGCTGGGTAAGCCCGACGTCGATTCTATTGATGGTCTAAGTCCAACCATTTCCATCGAACAAAAAACGGTTGGTTACAACCCGCGCTCCACGGTTGGAACGGTCACCGAGCTTTGGGATTATTTACGCCTCCTCTACGCTCGTATTGGTAAACCGTTTTGCTACAACTGCGGCGATCCGATCCAGTCCCAGTCTCCCCAACAGATCGTGGATCATATTCTATCGATGGATGAGGGTTCGAAGCTCGCCATTTTAGGGCCGATCGTTCGAGAAAGAAAAGGGGAGTACCAAAAGGAACTCCTCCAGCTCCGACAACGCGGATTTGTTCGTGTTCGAATTGATGGAGAAATTTTGGAACTCTCCCAAGATATTTCCCTCGATAAAAACAAGAAGCATACGATCGACGTTTATGTGGATCGCGTAATCATTAAAGGCGATCGCGGGGCGCTCTCTACCCGCGTGAGTGACTCGGTAGAGTTAGCTCTCAAACTCGGCGAGGGAATCCTGATTTTAGAGGAGTATAAGGGCGACACGGTAAAAGAGACTCTCCTTTCCGAGAAGTTTGCTTGCCGGAAATGCAATATCAGCTACCCCTCTCCTGAACCGCGAACTTTTTCGTTCAATAGTCCTGTTGGGGCTTGCCCCACTTGCGATGGTTTAGGAATTAATCCGAATGTTCATGCTGAAGAGGATGAGGGGGGCGATGATGTATCCGACGCGCCCGCGTTTCATGAGGAAATTACTCCAGAATCCCATCCCTGTCCGACTTGTCGAGGGGCGCGGCTTAAAATCGAAAGCCTCTATTATCGAATTGGGAAGAAGAACATCGCAGAAATTGCGGCCCTTCCGCTCTCATCGCTTCCTCAGGTCTTTTCCGATTTCAAACTGAGTGATCGCGAAACGTTGATCGCTTCAAAAATTTTAAAGGAGATTCTCGATCGACTCTCTTTTTTGAATGAAGTCGGGGTTGGATACCTCACGCTCGCGCGACCAGCTGCCACACTTTCAGGAGGAGAGGGCCAGCGCATTCGCCTCGCCACCCAGATTGGGAGCAGCCTTGTAGGTGTGATTTATGTTCTCGACGAACCTTCTATCGGACTCCATCAGCGAGACAACGATAAACTGATCGCCACCCTAAAACAGCTGCGGGATATCGGAAATACCGTACTTGTCGTCGAACATGACCGCGACACGATGGAGGCAGCCGATCACATCGTGGATATTGGGCCCCTTGCCGGAACGCACGGGGGAGAGGTTTTAGTTTCTGGTTCTCTAAAAGAAGTGAGCCGACACCCGACCAGTTTGACCGCAAAATACCTCCGCGGAGAACTGAAGATCGAAGTGCCTAAGGTTCGCAGGAGAATTGACCCAAAAAAATTGCTCGTCATTAAGGGCGCCCACCAAAACAACTTAAAGAAGATTGATGTCACATTTCCCTTGGGCACGTTCACTTGTGTGACTGGCGTGTCCGGAAGCGGAAAGTCCACGCTCGTGATCGATACCCTCTATCGACTCCTCGGGCGTCACGTCTACGACATGAAGATTGCGGCTCCAAAAATTGTTTCTGCGACTGGGCTCGAATATATCGACAAGGTTGTAGATATCGATCAGAGTCCGATCGGCCGAACTCCTCGTTCAAATCCCGCTACTTATACGGGAATGTTTTCATTCATCCGGGATTTATTTGCTCAGCTTCCCGAAGCCCAAATTCGTGGATACAAACCAGGCCGCTTCTCTTTCAACGTCAAAGGCGGTCGGTGCGAAACCTGCGAAGGCGCGGGTATGACTCGTATTCAGATGCACTTTCTTCCCGATGTGTTCGTTCAGTGTGAGGTCTGCCGCGGGAACCGCTACAATCGCGAAACTCTCGAAATCAAATACAAAGGAAAGTCGATTTCCGACATTCTCGACATGCCAATCGAGGACGCGCTCCCGTTTTTTGACGCCGTACCTTGGATTAAAGCTAAACTCACGGTTCTCAACGACGTGGGGCTCGGATATCTGCGTCTCGGGCAGAGCGCGACCACGCTCTCGGGTGGTGAAGCTCAACGCATTAAACTCTCAAAAGAGCTCTCACGGCGTGGAACGGGGAAGACCGTTTACATTCTCGATGAACCAACGACTGGCCTTCATTTCGAAGATATTCGTAAACTCGTGGACATTCTTCAGTCGCTGGTCGATCAGGGAAATACCGTTGTAGTGATCGAACATAATCTAGACCTCATCAAAGTCGCCGATCACATCATCGATGTTGGACCCGATGCCGGTGCTGGCGGCGGAATGATTGTCGCAAGCGGAACGCCCGAAGAGGTCGTGAAGAATTCGAAATCCATCACGGGGAAATACCTAGCCCCGTATTTTAACAAGAAATAAAGGTTTCTGATTAATTCTTAGTGTTCTGCCGCTTTTTCAGCAGCGCGCTCGGGTGCGTGGCCACTTTCGTGGTGGCTTAAGAAATGGGTGTCGACTTGATAAACACAGAACACCAAGACAGCAATTCCGACAATTCCGAGAATAAACACATCGATCACGTCGCTATTCATTACGCGACCAATGAATCCTGCAATCAAAAGACAGGTGCCAATTGTGAAGAGCGGAATATTTCCAGCCGTCACAAGTGCGTAGAGACCGATCAAAAATGCGATCGATCCAATAACCAGGGTGAACATTCCTCTTCGAACCGTCGTCGTAGTTGCGCTCATATGCTCTCAGGATAACATAGGGTTTTTATAAAGCAAAAACCCCCGGTGGTTTCCCACCGAGGGTTCTTAAAAATGCGAAATCCTAGGAAATTATCCCATGATTTTCGTGTACGCGACGACGAATGCGAGAAGAACGAGCGATTCGATGAGCGCGAGCGCGATAATCATTGGAACGAAAACCTTACCGTAGGAAGCCGGATTGCGTGCGATACCTTCGAAAGCGGAACCAGCTGCGCGGGACTGACCCAAAGCGCCGCCGAGAACTGCAAGACCCATACAGAGTCCTGCGCCGATCGAAGCGTAGTTATCACGTGCACCGCCTGCGCCGTCTTCGGCGAAAGCAACCGCAGTGAGAACCAACATCGCAGCAAGGGCCATCATGAATTTACGAAACATTGTACGTATTACCTTTCTTAATGGTCATGTGCTGTAGACATGGAGATATAGACCATCGTCAACAAAGTGAAGACGAAGGCCTGAACAAAGGCCACAAACGCACCCAGCATCATAAAGACGACTGGGATCGCGTAAGGAACCAAACTTGAAAACACACCGAGAACGATGTGGTCACCCGCCATGTTCCACTTCAAACGCAGAGCAAGTGAGAACGGGCGAATAATGTGCGAGAAAATTTCGATTGGGAACATGAGGATCGCAAGGATTCCGAGTGGCCCCTTCAGAACATCGAGCATCGCTAGGTGCTTCAAGTGTCCGAGTAAGCCGTTCGATTTGATGCTGACCATGGTGTAGTACAGGAACACGAAGATCCCGAGGGCAAAAGTCGTGTTCATGTTATCGGTCGGCGGCAAGAATCCTGGGATCAATCCCAAAAAATTGCTCGTGAAAATAAAGACGAAGAGCGTGCCAATAAATGGGAAATATACATGAGTGTTGTGTTCACCCATAACGCTCACGGCGAGGCCGTAAATTTTTTCAGCAACAATTTCGAAAAAGTTTCGATACGTCATTTTTGAAGGCGGAACCAGTCCTGCGCCCTCGGTTTTACGAACGGCTGCGAGTTGCAGACGCGCGAAAAACATCGACGAAATCAAAATCACGGAAACAAGTACCGCGTGTAGGATATGAAGAGGGACGTGCTCAAGTCCCGGAATGTGAGTTAGCCACGTAAAGCCATGTTCTTCATGCATGGGATAAACCTTTTTGACTCCACCAAAATCCGCCAATGAGCGGAATCGCAACCATCGAACCCATTCCAAGGAGGAGCGCGATCATCGGCGCCTTCTCAGCATGAAAAACGAGGGCAATCATTACTCCGAGGACGATCAGTTTTGAGAAACCCCAAAATGCCGCTTGTATCGCGTACATAGACCGTTTTTCGGAGACCTGATAAGACAATAAAACCAAAACGACTGCAAGGAACTTTCCTAGTAAAAACAAATTCAATAACGCGAGTGATAACGACCCGCTGTACCAGAGCGCTGCTGTCTTCGGCTCGTCGGTGAAACCTAAAACGAGGAGGAGTCCGAGGATGGACCAAAGCACTGCAACCCAGACAAAAGGCTTAAGCTCGATGTCGTGATTCCCGATTTTCATGAAAAACTGCTCCATTCCAATCACTTTTCTTTATCTTTAGCGGCCAGAAGAATTTGGCGAAAAGCGCCAAACAAACCTAAACCACACGTGATCAAAAACACTGGCCACGGCGCTTTGTATTTATTCCAAAGGAAATATCCCAAAGCGAATCCCGCACCGCCGTAAGAGACGATTATCCCGAGTGTAATTCCAAACAGACCAAACTGTTTGAGGATTGAATCGTCTTTTTCATTCGGACTCATGTGCTTGATTGGGTTCGGGTATAGCGTCCAAGAGGCTAAAGCTAAAGATTTTTTTGCCTTTTTCGGTCCTGAATTCTTTTCAACTTCAGCTCGACGAGATTCGGCTGGGGATGGGTGGATTTAAGCTCCTCATATGCCTTTTGTGCCGCGTCAAGCTGTTCAAGTTCCTCATAGATTCCACCGATTTCGAATTGAGCCTGGGTCTTGAGTGTGCTGTTCGGAAACTTTTTTTGAAAGTCGCTAAACTTCTGCATCGCGTCTTTAAATTTCAGGTTCGCGGCCTTCGTGTCCTGGCTCTGCGTGCGATTCCCATCCGCGACTAAGATAATTCCCACTTCGAAGTCCGCCTTCTCGGCCCATTCCGAATCCGGAAACTCTTTCACGATAGCCTCAAACGCTAACTTCGCTTCGGGAAGCCTCACAAGATGGAAGAGGCATTTTGCCATTCGAAATCGAATTTCGGCCCTATGAGGTTCGGAGGGATAAACCTGAAGCATACGTTGATAGTGCGAATAGGCCTGCTCGTACTGCTCGAGTTTCTGAAAAAGAATGTCTCCAATTTGTTTATAGGATTCGTAAGCAAGCGGACTCTCCCGATGAAGGTCGATGATTCGCGAGAATTTCTTAATTGCCGCCGCATGTTCATTTAAAAAAAGGGTTTGTGTGATCGCGGAGCGATAGGTGGCCATCGTCCCCAGTTCGCTCATCTCGTCTTTTTGGATAACCCGTTCGTATTCGGCTACTGCAGCGGCGTAGCTTCCCTCGTGCCAGAGTTTCTCGGCCAACATAAATCGGCTCTTCGGATTTTGTGTCGTACAGGACGAGGCCGAGAGAAAGAGAAGGGCTGTGATCAGAAATTTATTTTTCCGACTTAAAAAAAAAGCCCTGCGATTCCTCATCAGTGCGTGGTTTCCCCTTCGCCCTCGGGAGCGTTTTCAGCCATGCACTCAAACGACATCACCTTTTCCGTAATATCAGAAAGGGTCATCAGTCGGACGCCTTGGGTGTTTCGACCTTGCTCCGAGATTCCACCCACTTCGATTCGGATCATCTGACCCTTGTTCGAAACAAGCATGACATCGGCGTCAGGAAGAACTTGTCGTGCGCCCATGACCGAGCCGTTCTTGTCGGTCGTTTTCATGGTGATGATTCCTTTTCCGCCGCGAGATTGGGTGCGGTACTCGGTGACTGGCGTTCTTTTCCCGTAACCGCTTTCGGTCACAGTTAGAACTTCGTGCTTAGAATTTTCGCCACGCTCAAGAACTTCAAGCGCAACCACTCGGTCGTTCTCATCCAAACTCATTCCGATCACGCCACGTGCCGTGCGGCCCATTGGGCGAACATCACCCTCTTCAAAGCGAATGGACATCCCTTCTTTGGAGCAGAGGAAAATGTCATTTTCGCCCTTCGTCAGTTTCGCTCCGATGAGTTCATCGCCGTCGTCGGTAGTAATTGCGATAAGCCCTGTATTTCGGACATTGGAGAATTCGGAGAGGGCCGTCTTTTTGATGATCCCTTTTTTAGTGACCATCACGACAAATTCATTCTCTTTAAACTCTTTAACCGGGAGGATCGCTTTAATTTTCTCGCCACTTTGTAGGGCGACAATATTCACGATCGCTTTACCCTTCGCTACGCGACTTGCCT
>CAYOJT010000011.1:12181-21946 GCA_964404365.1 uncultured Bacteriovoracaceae bacterium | reverse complement strand
ATCCATCAAAGTAAAGACCCCACTCGACCCTCAGGCCCGATCCGGAATGGTCTGCATTGATTTTGATGGAGCGAAGGAAACGACCGATCGGCTGCTCGCCGAAAAAGTGATGATTGATTATCGACCCAACTGTGGAATTCGAGTTTCTCCCCACTTCTATAACTCGAAGGAAGATTTGGATCATTTTTGGGCATGCCTCGATAAAATTCGATCGAAGAAGGCATAAGTATGGATCCTGTTTTCATTAAAGCCTTCTTACCGCCGACGTTGATCATCATTGTAGTGGGGTTGGTTCTCTATTTTCGTCTACGCTCGAGAACGGATCTGGATACCGGGCAGTTTTCATTGAAGTCTTGGAAGTTAGAGGAGGAACTCGAATCCAATCCTCCACCGCGTCCAGTGAAGCCAAAAGATATCGACGCCCAAAAGAAGAAGTATTATCTGATGATGGCGTTTCCATTATTACTTGGACTTGGGATTACTTTCTTCATGATTTCAACGAAGCATTCGGGATTTCATTCGATTCCAGAGCGCGATCGCTTCCCACTCCTCTTTATTCCCGGTATTTTTATTTCCGTTCTGGTCCTCGTCCATTTCATGCTGAAAAAGAAGATCGAAACCGATTTGAAGGTTCTCGCGCAGGGAGTGGCGGTAGGTGCCTTAGTTCTCAACTCTTTTCGCCAGAAGAATCAGTACAGTTATCGTCTACGTTTCGTTTATGACGGTAAAGTTTATGAGCGAGTCGTGATGGATCGCTTTCAATACCTCCACCAGGGGTCGAAGCTGGAAAAGGGAGCGGAGGTCACCGTTTTATTTGATCCGCTGAATATAAATAAGACGCTCTGTATTTATCAGCAGATGCTCGCCGAAATTGGGATTCCTTCGCCCTATTAAGTCAGAGGATTAGAACTCAGGTATTCGATTTTTCCCGGGTTCTTCGGGGTCCATAAAAACGGAAAAAGCGCGGCATTCGGTATAGGGTGCGGAATAAATTCCGTGATCTTCAAAAACCGAAATAAGTTCCGAAGGACTCCGCCGTGGGTAACGATCGCTGCAGATTCAAAATCCTCATTCGTAATAAATTCTAAGATCGCTCTTTCCGTGCGCGAAAAAACCTGTGCACCCGATTCCGTTCCAAGTGACATCACATCCGCATCACTCAGTGGAAAGGCTCTTAAACGATCCCAGATTTGTTCGCCGTGTTCTGCCCTGATTTCATCTCGTGTTTTACCTTGGAGCGATCCGAGGTGGGTCTCGCGAAGGCGGGGATCTGTTTGGAGCTTCAAATGCGGTGAAGCGAGGCGCGCCGTTTCTACCGCACGACCCAAATCGGAGCTCAGGATCTTCTCAACTCCGAGACGCGCCAGGATCGGCATGAGCCTACGAGCTTCTTCGCGACCCGTCTCGTTGAGGGGAACTTCGAGGTGCCCCTGGATTCGGCCCTCTTTGTTCCAATCCGTTTGTCCGTGGCGGAGGAGGTAGATCCTTTTCACAGCCTCATGGTATAGAGCCTTATGGCAATTCGTAAAGTCGCAAGAATGGGACATCCCGTATTAAGGCAAGTCGCTCGTCAGCTCACGCTAGAAGAAATTCGTTCACCTGAATTCAAGCAGCTCCTTCGAGATATGGTCGATACCATGCATGAGTACGGCGGGATCGGGCTTGCTGCGCCCCAGATTCACGAGAGTCTTTCGGTTGCCATTATTGAATATCAGGAAGGCGAGAGCCGATATGACGACGGCGAAAGCGAAGCTTCCACGCCTGGTGCCGAAACTGAAATGCCGCTTTCGGTCTTCGTAAATCCCGTGATCACGGTATTGGATCCCGCAGAAAAAGGTTATTGGGAAGGCTGCCTTTCGGTCCCTGAGATTCGTGGCCTCGTTTATCGGCCTCAGAAGATACGAGTCGACTACCAGGATCAGGACGGAAAGAAAAAAACGCTCGTTGCTGAAGGATTCCTAGCCACCGTATTTCAGCATGAGCTCGATCACCTGGCTGGTGTTCTCTTCGTCGATCGAATCAAGAACGAACCTGGAAAAACGCCGATCAGTTTCACCGAAGAATACGCGCGTTACCTCGCTCCGAAGCCCGAGGACGACATCGGCGAACTCGAAGACTAACCCCAGACGCTCGCTCCAAAATCTCAGTCTCCTTTGCGCTAGGCCCCCAAGGATCAAAAGCGAGTTGCGCAGTGGTGCTTATTTCATGCCGGACTAGAAGTAGTTTTTTACTACTCGTGCAATCCTACACTCGCCCGCTTTCGCTTCGCGAAAGTACGCATCCTGCCGGGCGAACCGTAAAAAACTACTTCTAGTCCGGCATGAAATAAGCCTACGAGCACTGTTTGAGCCTTTTGATCCTTGGGGGCCTAGGGCAAAGGACACCGAACGTGTGGGAGCGAGCGTCTGGGGTTAGTCTTCAGGTTTCGTTTTTGAGTTGTTCGGCGAGTTTGATTCGATGGGCGCGTCGAATCTTCGCGGCCTCGTATCGACGCTTCTCGGCCTTTGTTTCGGCGAGCACGGGCGGAACGGATTTTGGTTTTCCGTCTGTATCGAGTGAAACGAAAGTCAGGTAGGCTGTCGCACAGTGTTTCATTTCGCCAGTGAGCGGATTTTCCTTATCGACTCGAACTCCGACTTCCATCGAGGTCCGGCCGGCGTAGTTCACCGATGACTTAATGTGAATGTACTCGCCCAGTTTGATCGGCGCGATAAAGTGAAGCGCATCCAAAGATGCAGTGACAACAACCGAGCGCGCATGTTTTCCAGCCGCCATGGCGGCAGCGATATCGATCAGCGCCATGACCTTTCCCCCGAAGACTGTTCCGATAGCGTTCGTGTCGGGAGGTAAAACCATCTGAGTCATGATCACGTGGGATTGCGAGGCAGGTTTTGCGGTGAGCGTGTTCGCTGGGGTCTTAGATTTCGCCATAGACCTAGATTCTCTCTCCTTTTCCTTAAACTCAAGCTAAGCTCTGGATAAAATGAAGCCAAAGCTGTTTCTCTTCTTAGCGCTTTGTAACGTGGTTTGGTCGTTCCACCCGATGCTCGGGAAGTGGGCGCTCCAAGATTTCACGCCCACCGAAGTCGCTGTACTCCGATATGGAAGTGCTGCTCTTGCGTATTTCCTCTATTCGATTTCATTCGGCAGAAAACGAAAGTGCTATGCTACACCAAAAGGCTGGAATGAATCCGCTCTCTTTTTCCTCCTTGGTTTCGCGCCGTTCGCTGTTTCACCCATTCTTCAGCTTGTAGGACTTTCGCAGGCTCAGTCGATCGACAATGCGATTGTGATCGCGATGGAACCCTTGATCACGGTATTCATGGTATGGATTTTCCTTCGCGAAGGTATGAATCGGAGCCAAGCAACTGCGTTTGGAATTGCGATGCTCGGGTTCTTCCTCGTCTCGAAGTTTGATCCGACCGCAAGCGCGCCGCTCTCAAACCTTCAGTTCTTTCCCTTCTTACTGATGCTCATCTCGCTGATCGGTGAATCCGTCTATGTCGTCTGTGGGCGAGTGCTCACGCAGAGGTATGATCCTGTCTCGCTTTTTGGTTTTGCGATTACATGCGGGATGCTTTGTCTTCTCCTCTATGCTGCTTGGATCGGTGAATTGCCGGATCTCAGAGCCTTTAGCTGGAAGAGCATGCTCGCTATCCTCTATTTGGGGCCGATTGGGACGGCCGCAAGCTACATTCTCTGGGTAGTGCTCATTAAGGAAGTCCCGGTGCCGAGCCTTGCCCTTACTCTCTTTATTCAGCCCGTATTTGGCTCGATCTGGGGAACGATCTGGCTAGGAGAGAGCTTTGACCTGAAACAAAGTTTTGGCGCACTCATGATTTTAGCCGCCGTTGGCATTCAGTCCGCTTTGGAAGTACGGGCGCATAAAAAAAGTGCGCCTCAGTGAAAAGGAGCTTGCGCCTGGAAAACTTCGGTTTCTATACTTTGGGCAAGGCGCGGGTGGGGCACGCAAGGATCGCGAACCTCAGTTGTTGCTAGGGAAGCTACGAATTTTCGGATTCGTATAAAAAAGGGGGGGATATGGACGTCTCCAAGAACAAGGGTACTGACAAGGGCAAAGAAGCTTTGGAAATCGCTTCAACGACTGAAAACAAACCGTCACAAGGACAGGGCCTTCTTGAAGAGGTCGCGAGCCTAACGGGATTGCCCGAAGACTGGGTTCATAATGAACTTCACCGCATCGTGACAGCTTCCGGTCACCAACCTTCCGAACTAACGCTCGACGAATTACGTGCCTCCATGCTCGTCTATTTAGAGCAAATGATGGATCAGATTCCCGCCGAAGAAGATGAGATCCAAGAGCTGATTCCGGGCGAACTACCGAATTGATTTCGAGTTTTTCTCCGAAATTCTAATCGTCAAAAATTTGACTCAATATAGCTTCGCCAGTTTTGGCGTATCTCTTTGAATTCAGAACATTTTTTTGACGTTCGATGACAGATATAAAGATAAAATTTTTCACTCAACGCGTCGCAACATCTTGATAAGACAATTATACTAAACTCGAGCCCGCATAATCGTGCGAGTTCAAGCTCCATAAAGAGGTCCCCATCATCATGATCCGCTCCCAAGCAAAGATTCCCGATTCACTCATTCAGCCGGAAACAGTTGGATTTTCGCCTACCTCAATCTCACATCCAGTGGGTTCCTATATTCCGAATCCGATCGTTATTGAACAGACTCCACGAGGCGAACGTCAGTACGATATCTATTCGCGACTCCTTCTGGATCGCATCGTATTCTTAGGAACGGAAGTAAACGACACGGTCGCAAACCTGCTCGTTGCTCAGCTCTTCTTCTTAGAAAGTTCGGATCCAGATAAGCCCGTTCACTTTTATATCAATTCTCCAGGCGGATCCGTCTACGCGGGTTTGGGTATCTACGATGTTATGCAATACGTGAAGCCTCCCGTTTACACCTACTGCACCGGTATCGCCGCCAGCATGGGCGCGTTCCTATTGGCCGCAGGAGAAAAACAAAACCGCTACGCCCTACCGAACGCGCGAATCATGATTCACCAGCCTTTGGGCGGAGCTCGCGGCCAGGCATCGGATATTGAAATTCAAGCTCGCGAAATCCTTTATCTGAAGAAGCGCTTGAATGAGATGCTCGCTTACCACACGGGTAAGCCAATCGAAGTCATTCAGAAGGCAACCGACCGCGATAACTATTTGAATCCAGAAGAAGCGATCGAATTAGGATTGATCGATAAAATCGTGAAGAAGCATGAGGCAAAGTGACCGATGGATACTAAAAAGTACGGCGATGGTTTTGGAAATTTAGCTTGTTCTTTCTGCGGTAAAAATCAGCGCGAAGTGAAGAAGCTGATCGCAGGTCCTACCGTCTACATCTGTGACGAGTGTATTGAGCTGTGTAACGACATCATCGCTGAAGAAGGTCAGAAGGATCAGACCACAAAATCCAATGACAAGCTTCCAAAGCCGAACGAGATCAAAGCTCACCTTGATGAGTACATCATCGGCCAAGAGCGTGCTAAGCGCGTGTTCTCGGTTGCTGTTTATAACCACTACAAACGCATCCAGCACCAAAACGAGAAAAAGAAAGACGGCGTCGAACTTTCGAAGTCGAACATCCTCGTTATTGGTCCTACGGGAACAGGTAAAACCCTTCTCGCTCAGACTCTCGCGAAGCTTTTGAACGTTCCATTCGCTATGGCGGATGCGACGACTCTCACTGAAGCCGGATACGTCGGGGAAGACGTCGAGAACATCATCTTGAATCTCCTCCAAAGCTGCGACAATAACGTCGAGCGCGCTCAGAAAGGGATCGTCTACGTCGACGAGGTCGATAAGATCTCTCGTAAGGGCGAGAACCCATCCATCACGCGTGACGTGTCGGGTGAAGGCGTTCAGCAGGCGCTTCTGAAGCTCATCGAGGGTACGATTGCGAATGTTCCGCCGAAGGGCGGACGTAAGCACCCTCAACAAGAATTCGTTCAAGTGAACACCTCGAACATCCTCTTCATCTGCGGGGGGGCGTTTGTGGGTCTCGATAAGATCGTTGCGCACCGTAAGGGCTCGCGTTCTCTCGGAATGCACGCGAATATCGCGGCGAAAAAGGAAGAAACCGTCAGTTCGCTTCTTGCACAAGCTGAGCCCGAGGATCTTGTGAAATTTGGACTCATTCCGGAATTCATCGGCCGTCTTCCAGTGATTGCATCGCTTGAGGAACTCGATGAAGCAGCGCTCGTTGAAATTCTCACGAAGCCGAAGAATGCTCTCGTGAAGCAGTACGAGAAACTCTTTGAGTACGATGGCATTCAGCTCGAGTTCGAACCTGAGGCGATTACCGCGATTGCGACGGAAGCGATTAAACGTAAAACCGGTGCACGCGGACTTCGCGCGATCATGGAACAATCGATGTTAGAGGTGATGTACGACCTTCCAGCGCATAGCGATGTGAAGAAGTGCATTGTCACCAAGAACTCGATCATGAAAGGCGAGAAGCCGATCCTCGTTCTTGCAGACGGGACCCAAAAACAGTTCGAGCCAAAACCGAAAACGGCTTAAGAAGTCATCCAGACGCCCCGATCTCACGCAAGTGGGGTCGGGGCTTTTTTTATGCCATTTTGAGTGAAATTTTTCGTCGAGCGTCAGAATCCGGAGGCGGAATCGATCGAGAAAATCGTCAAAGAACGGGGCTGGTCCTGGGCTCCGTTTTACGGGGCTCGGATCGGTCAGAAAACGCTAAAATTCCTTCCTCGATTTCTCGAAATTTGGTCTACTAGTAGTAAGAGACCGGTCTAAGCATGGACCGGGTTCAAGGAAGAACAAAAGATGAGCAAAAAAGAGAAATCCGGTCAGTCGTCGATGCGTGTGCCTCTTCTCCCCCTTCGGGATGTAATTGTTTTCCCTCAGATGGTCGTTCCGCTATTCGTCGGACGTGAAAAATCCATCAACGCGCTTGAAGAATGCGTCACCAAGAAGCAGGACCTGTTTCTGGTCGCACAAACCCAAGCCACGACCGCTAACCCTGGCGAAAAAGATATTTTCAAAGTCGGAACCATCGGAACGATCCTTCAGATCCTCCGCCTTCCCGACAACACGGTGAAAGTCCTCATCGAAGGAAAACGCCGCGCTCGAATCAAGGAGTATATCGAAACCGATCGAATGATCGAAGCCGTCGTTGAGCCGATCGAAGATACCGGTACTGAGACTGTTGAGATCGAGGCACTCGTTCGCTCCGTGAAGGCGACTTTCGAAAACTACGTAAAACTGAATAAGCGCATCCCACCCGAGATGCTCATGAGTGTTTCGACGATCGAAGAGCCAGCGCGTCTGGCTGATCTGATCGTCGCCCACCTCAATCTCAAGCTGGAAGATAAGCAGGGAATTTTAGAGATCTTCGATGCGTCGAAACGTCTCGAGAAGCTTTTGGAGCTCATGCAAGGAGAGATCGAAATCCTTCAGGTCGAACGTCGCATTCGCTCCCGCGTGAAAAAACAAATGGAGCGCTCGCAGAAGGAATACTACCTGAACGAGCAAATGCAGGCGATTCAGAAGGAACTCGGCGAGAAAGACGAATTCAAAGCCGAACTTCAGGCCATTGAAAAACAGATCAGGCAGAAGAACATGTCCAAGGAAGCCAAAGAGAAGGCAACCAAGGAACTGAAGAAGCTGAAGATGATGTCGCCGATGTCTGCCGAAGCCACCGTTGTTCGGAACTACATCGATTGGATCGTCACGCTGCCTTGGGGCGAGCACACGGAAGATCGAAACGATCTGAAGGCCGCTGAAGAAGTTTTGAATGAAGACCACTACGGTCTCGATGATGTGAAAGAGCGGATCTTGGAATATCTGGCTGTGCGTGCTCTCACTTCGAGTTCGAAGGGTCAGATCCTCTGTTTGGCCGGACCTCCGGGTGTGGGTAAGACCTCGCTCGCTAAATCCATCGCTCGCGCTTTGAATAAGAAATTCGTTCGCGCTTCGATGGGCGGAGTGAGAGATGAAGCAGAAATTCGTGGTCACCGCCGTACCTACGTCGGTGCTCTCCCAGGTAAAATCATTCAGTCTTTGAAGAAAGCTGAGAGCTCAAACCCTGTATTCCTCCTCGACGAAGTGGATAAGATGTCGATGGACTTCAGGGGTGATCCAAGTTCAGCGCTTCTCGAAGTCTTGGATCCAGAACAGAACGGAACTTTCGGCGATCACTACCTCGAAGTGGATTATGACCTCTCGAAAGTCATGTTCGTTCTCACTGCGAACTACGTTCACAATATTCCAAAACCTCTCCTTGATCGTATGGAGATCATCAATATCGGTGGTTACACCGAGGATGAAAAATTCCACATCGTTCGGAAATATTTGATTCCGAAACAAATGGAACTCCATGGTCTCAGAGAAGGGATGTTCACGGTTACGGATGAAGCGGTCCAAGAACTCTGCCGATCCTACACTCGCGAAGCGGGTGTTCGAAATCTGGAGCGAATGGTTGCGACCCTTTGCCGTAAAGCTGCGAAGAAAATCATTGATCAATATGGCGCAGCCGCGACCCTGGCTAATATGAAGGATCTCGACGATACGAAGAAGTCGAAATCGAAAGAAGCTAAAGCGATCAAAGAAACGCTCAAAGCAGTTACGAAGAACTCGACGAAGATCAATGTCACCATTGAAGTGCCAGATCTCGAAGACTTACTCGGACCAGCACGTTTCACCGCTCAAAAAGCCGAGGACAAAAACGAAATCGGTCTTACGAACGGATTGGCATACACCGAAGCCGGCGGCGACATGCTTCAGATTGAAGTTTCAGTTGTCCCAGGTAAAGGAAACATCAAGATCACCGGTAAACTCGGTGATGTGATGCAAGAGTCCGCATCGACTGCCATGAGCTATGTTCGTTCACGAGCAGAAGCTCTCGGAATCGATAAGGACTTCTACCAAAACGTCGATATTCATCTTCACGTTCCGGAAGGAGCGGTGCCGAAGGATGGACCGAGCGCGGGTATTACGATGGCAACTGCCATCACCAGTGCCCTCGCGAAGGTTCCGGTGAAGCGAGATGTGGCGATGACGGGTGAGATCACCCTTCGCGGCCGCGTGCTTCCGATCGGTGGTTTGAAGGAAAAACTCCTTGCCGCTCGAATCGGAAATATCAAGACCGTCTTGATTCCGAAGCAGAACGTACCGGATTTGAAAAAGATCCCAAAAGAAGTGACACAAGGAATGAAAATCATTCCTGTGGAACACGCAGATCAGGTTCTTCGTTTAGCACTCGAAGTTCCAAATCCAGAAACGTTCTTGGTGAAGTCTGATTTCGAAATTCCAGGACCTGTTCTTCAGGCCGCAATGGAAAAAGTGAAGTCTGGAAAACCAGGCGCCGTGAAGCACTAATCTAGCGAAACGAAATTAAGCAGAGGTCGCAGTTATGCGACGAAGTCGAAGGGCTGGTCCTGAAAGGGGCTGGCCCTTTTGATTTGAGGCTTTATTGCTCGTAGAAAGCTTTACCAGTTGTGATGTTGAATTGATCACAAGGGGAGACGTTCCAGCGCGATGGAGGAATGCAATATGGAGAAGTCTGTTGTGTGTATCGAGTGAGACCAAGTGGGTTCACTTCGGTCGGAACGGTGACATCCCAACTATTGGGGAACGCCGACGCGATACCACCAGTCATCGGTGCGGCCGGTAGAACTCCGTTTCCGAGATTTCCCGTTTTGTTGCGGCCCCAAGAATAGAGTTTACCGTTTTCGGCGAGCGCGTAGGCATAGAAGGTCAGAGCGCTATTGGA
>CAYOJT010000011.1:0-12171 GCA_964404365.1 uncultured Bacteriovoracaceae bacterium | reverse complement strand
AAAAGAGCTCTTTAAATGGACCTTTGTCGGACGCGATCTGAACGGGTTTTAAAACAAAAAGTCCGTTCGTCGCCCAGTCCCAGGAATAATTTCGGGTGGGGAGGCTATAATCATATTCTTGGCCATTACCCAGTTCACCTTGGGCCGTGTCGCCCCAGCCATAAAGTCGTCCGTCAGTGAGGATGACGTGAGTCGTGTGCTCGTGAGCTACGATCGAGCGAACAGGAAGCGGAAGCGCGAGTTCATTAGTCAAATTCACTGCTCTTCGAACAGGATACCAAGCATTGTAAGCAGCCGAGATTCCTAAATTCGCACCCATCGTCCCCCAACCGTAAAGTTCGCCAGTCGTCGTGAGTGCGAAAGCGAACTGTCTGCCCGCCGAAATATCTTGAATATTCGGAGGCAGATTCACGACCTGGTGAACGTGGGTATAGTCCGAATTGTCGGTACCTAAATCTTCGATATTACCGCCGCCGCCAACCGCCCAAACGGTGTTGTCGGTAGCGAGCATCAGGATGATGGTACTCGTGAGCGCTTTTTTGATTCGAACACCCGAAGGCAGTGGGAGTCGGGTAGGGCGAGTGATGATTACCGAATTGACGCCGGATCCGGAAACTCCTCGGTCGCAGTTTCCCCATACCCAAACAGACCCGTCGTCTTTCACGGCGACATTGAAATCATTGGTCGCAGAAATTTGAGTGACGTGATCGAAAACAGCTCCCGTGTTGTCGACGAGAATTTTATAAGGCGTGCTGACGGTATCTCCGCTCGTTGCTCCACTACCTTGAAGTGCAGGCGTATCATTACCCCAGGTCCAGACATGACCGGTGATATCAATCGCCATGCTCTGGTGAAGTCCACCCGCGACGTCAATAAAATCCACTCCACTTGTGCCATAGAGTTGAGCGGGTGGAATTCCTAATCCACCGTTTGGGCCCAATCCCGCAAGGCGACCGCCGCCGATTGAAAAAAGTTTTCCGTTATAGAGAAGTGTGGTCGCATATTCACCCGTACCAACTTTTAGATTTGTCACGTTCCCGGCTGGAACTGGTGTCGGAGTAGGGAGTGCGGGTGTTGGAGTGGGAGTTCGCGCAGGTGCCGATGTCGGAGTCGGAAGATTTACTGGATTCCCACTAGGAACGGGAGAAGGCGACGCTCCATCCTCAGCGGGAAGCATTACGCAACCGCTGAAGACGCAAGAAAAATACACTAATGTAAGGATAGCCTTTCCTCTTAGCACTGAATTTCAGCTTCTCATCGCTGGTCATTCCGAAAAATGTGTCGAATTCGACACGCGTTCGCTCAAACTCTAGTTATTCTGACTTCAAGTTTCGAACTCTGAATTTTTCCACCTAATTCAAGCAGGTCAAAGTTGTCACATTGTTGGGGTAGGTGAAGACATTTTAATCTCTTTAGTAATGGCTAGATTGTTTCGGGCTAAGGCAAGACTCAAATATTTCGCATGGATTGCGTCTACGTTTTCGCTTCATGCGTGCATGATGACTGCTGGGCTTCAAGATGATCCCGATGCGAAAAACATTTTAGATTTCGCACTTTCATCTTCGGGGTCCGCCTGTTCCCAAAAATTACTATCCGCATTCGGTTACCCGCAGAGCCCGACTAATCCAAACACGGTTTACTCTTATGTACGCGCCAACTGTTCGGCCTGTCACGGCTCCTCTCAAGTTCCGAAATTTGCGGTCGCCGACGGGCAGTCGAGTTACAACACGTCACTGCCTTACGTGAATTTCATGAACCCCTCTGCGTCGATATTTTATTCGCGTTCGCGTGATGGTCACTGCGGCGGTGCTTGCAGTCAGGATGGGGTCGCTATGTTGAATGCCATCACCGCTTGGGCAAAAGCAGAAACTGACGCAAAGGTCGATCCCGCTTGTTCCGGCACCGGAATAAAACTTCGCGCAAATGGATCGCTCTCTGATCTTCTATCTGCAAGCCAGAGTGTGAATGCTTGTGTGGGTTACGAAATTGTATCTATCTCGAATGGTGTTGTTGCAAATCCGAGCGCGGATCTCGATATCATCCTGAGCGGAGCAGCTGTCTATTCGAATGCGAATTGTTCAACGGCGATCGCCGGATCTGTGAAATTATTGAAAACCCAGTCGTCAGTCATGATTTACGTCATGGAGCCAGTGGCTGGAATGAAATCCCTCATGGGCGCTGTGACGGGATCCTCCGTTAAAATCGACCTAACCTTCACCAATGTTGTTGTTCCGACTCCGATTCCAACCAACACTCCAATGCCGACTCCAACTCCGACGCGTGCTCCGACCCCTACACCGGGTGGACCGACGGTTACACCGACACCGACTCCTACTGTGACTCCAACACCGAGTCCGACGCCTGCGGGCGTGGCTTGTACGACTCTTCAACGTCAGAACGCGTACAAAAACACGCTCTGGCCAGTGGTGAAATCAAACTGCGCGACCTGCCATACGACGGGCAGTAGGCCTCAATTCGGGAACGCGAACCTTGCAACCGCATATTCGATCGCGCTTCCGCGGATTAACATCACGACGACGAGTTCCTCGCTGATCTACACAAAATCGAAGGACGGCCATTGTGGCGGATCTTGTTCGAGCTCTATGGGCGTGACCGTGTTGAATCAGATCAATGCCTGGGTCCCAGCCGAGAAGGCGACCAATTGTAGTACGCTAGGCACGCTAGTTCAGTAATATTTCGGCCACTTAATTCACTGCGACATCCCTTATTTCCGTTCCTCCACAAACCTTGACGCCACCCCTTGGGCCCGTCTAGATTCGGCCGCTCATATACAGAGAGCGCGAACCGGAGCGGGTTCGATTGAGGGGTTTTAGATGTCAGAGCGTAAAGTGCTCCCATCTCACGCACGTGTCGTGGTGGTGGGCGGTGGAGTGATTGGAACTTCGGTTGCGTACCATTTGGCGGAAGCGGGTTGGAGCGACATTGTTCTCCTCGAGCGCGACCGGATCACGAGCGGTACAACCTGGCACGCTGCCGGTCTCATGGTCACTTTCGGCTCCTTCTCCGAAACCTCAACGGAGATGAGGAAGTACACCCGGAAATTCTACGAACGCTTAGAAAAAGAAACAGGACAAGCGACGGGCTTCGCTCCCATCGGCTTCATTCAAGTCGCAACCGACCAGGATCGCCTTGAAGAATATCGACGCGTTTCCGCTTTCAACCGCTACTGCGGTATCGACGTTCATGAAATTTCCCCAAACCAGGTGAAAGAGCTTTTCCCGCTGGCGCGCATTGATGATGTGAAAGCCGGATTCTATGTCAAAGAAGACGGGCGAGTAAATCCAGTCGACGTCACGATGGCGATCGCAAAAGGCGCTCGTATGAAGGGCGTGAAAATTTTCGAAGAGACTCCATGTACAGGGCTTCTGACGAAAAATAAGCGCGTCGCTGGAGTAAAAACACCATTCGGTAATATTTCCTGCGATTACGTCGTAAACTGCGCAGGGATGTGGGCACGCCAGATGGGTGACGAAGCAGGCGTCGTCATTCCAAACCAAGCCGCTGAACACTATTACCTGATCACGGAAGAAATTCCTGATCTTCCGAAAAACATGCCCGTTCTCGAAGACCCATCTTCCTACGGTTATTTCCGCGAAGAAGTGGGCGGGATCATGGTTGGACTATTCGAACCAGTCTGTGCTCCTTGGAATGTCGGCCGAATCCCAGAAGATTTCTCATTCGGTGAAATCCCACCGGATTGGGATCGCATGATGCCTTACCTTGAGAAGGCGATGGCCCGAGTTCCAAAAACGATGGAAGTGGGTCTGAAAAAATTCTTTTGCGGCCCGGAGAGCTTTACTCCTGACCTTCGCCCGGTAGTGGGTGAATCCCCTGAAGTAAAAAACTATTTCGTGGCTGCAGGTCTTAACTCTGTCGGGATTCTCACCGGCGGAGGTATGGGAAAAATCATGGCAAACTGGATCACAACCGGTAATCCAGAAGCCGATGTCACGTTCTTCAATATGGATCGATTCCATAAGTACCAAACGAACCCAGAATACCGCCGCTTAAGAACGGTCGAATCGTTGGGTCTTGTGTACCGCGCGCACTATCCGACCATGTCGCTAGAAACGGCTCGCGGTGCGAAGAAATCGCCTTTCCACGACCGTCTTGCAGCAGCGGGCGCCTATTTCAAGGATGTCAGCGGCTGGGAATCCCCAGACTGGTACGCAAATCCAGGTCAGGAACCAAAAGTCGAAAAATATTCCTGGGGCCGAATGAACTGGTGGCCAAATTGGCAGGCAGAACACAAGGCCGTTCGTGAAGGCGTTATTCTGATGGATATGTCCTTCATGTCGAAATTCCTCGTTCAAGGAAAGGACGCGGGTTACTGGCTCAATCAAATCTCTGGTAACAACGTGAACGGCGAGAAGGGGATGATCACCTACACCCAGTGGATGAACGAATTTGGAAAACTCGAAGCTGATCTCACCGTCACGAAGCTCGAAGACGATAAGTTCATGGTCGTCGTCACCGATACGATGCATCGCCACGCTGAAACCTGGATGAAGCGTAAAATTCCAGAAGATGCTCATGCTTTCGTGACCGATGTCACCGGCGCATTCGGACAGCTCAACATTCAAGGACCGAAGTCTCGCGAACTCCTCCAGAGCATCACGAGCGTGGATCTTTCGAATGAGGCGTTCCCGTTCCGTACCGCAAAAGAGATCGACATCGGCTTAGCGCGTGTCCTTTGTATCCGGATTACTTATTTAGGCGAACTCGGATACGAACTCTACATTCCAGCTGAACAAGCAGCGCATGTCTATGATGTGATTCATGAAGCTGGAAAGAAATTCGGCATGAAGCACGCTGGACTCAAGGCGCTCGCGAGCTGCCGCATGGAAAAAGGGTATCGCGACTACGGCCACGACATCGACCCGACCGATGATCCTTTCGAGACGGGACTTGGATTCGCCGTTGATCTTAAAAAACCGGAAGGTTTTATCGGGAAGGACAAGCTCGTTGCGAAAAAAGAAAAAGACGCTGCAGCTGGCGGAATGACCCGAAGACTGATGCAGGTGATGCTAAAAGACCCTGAGCCCATGATGTGGCACGCTGAAATTGTCCGTCGAAATGGAAAAATGGTGGGCTACGTGAGGTCTGCTTCTTACGGTCACACGATCGGCGGTGCGGTTGGACTGGCGATGATCGAAGCTGGCGAGCCGATTGATCAAGCGTGGATCGATGCGGGTAAGTGGGAAGTCGAAATCGCGACCCAGCTCTATCCTGCGGTCGTCTCGCTGCGACCGATGTACGATCCGAAGAACGATCGAATCAAAATGTAATTGCGAAGCGCAGGTTTCTGTCGGCTTTTTCCGTGGACATTTTCGGATGCTCGCCATTCAATAGATTTACGGAAAGTGAGGGGGAAATACGATGGATAGCCGGGATTACTACCTCGATATGCTGAAGTCGCCCTGGACAATGGACATGGGTGTCCCTTCGCTTTCGGAGTACCCGCTCTACCTTCTGATCACGCTTATTCTTAAAACGCTCTTTCTGTGGCTCTTACTCCGAAAGGATTTCCCAACTCAAAAGATCGTGTTCGCGGCGATCGTGATTAACCTTATTTCTCATCCGATGAGCTATTTCGGATCGGTCCTCCTCTCGATGAACTTCCATATCCCCTGGGGTGTGACTTCCGTTATTGCGCTCGGCTGGACGGTGGTTTTGGAAACCGCGCTTTTAACGGTCTTTCTCAAGCGCTTGGCATGGTCGTCGGCTATGCTCTATACCCTAGGAGCACAGGCAATGACCCTTGTGATCGGAATCATCCTCGGTCGCCACGGAGTTTAACTCGCCGCATCCAAAGACGGCTTCCGCTCTGGGTCGAATTCCTAGGCTTTTCCCTTGCCACTCAGCACTGACATGGCTATTTTGGCGATCCCTGCCCAATCCACGATTGGAGCCGTCCGTCAGAGGTCAACCCAAGATCTTTGATGGCGAGAGGTTCAGTTTTCAACAAACGGAACTCATCGCGCGTCGGTCATACAGGTCGTTCGGGAGTCGAGCGAGAATTGTTTTTTCTCGATTGTCCGGCGAAATCACAGACACAGAGTTTTGATTGAAAGGAACTCATGCCTACTATTAACCAGCTCATCCGTCAGGGCCGGAGCTCGAACGTCACTAAGACGAAATCGCCAGCTCTTCAAAGCTGCCCTCAACGTCGCGGTGTTTGCACCCGCGTTTACACCACCACTCCTAAGAAGCCGAACTCCGCACTCCGTAAAGTTTGCCGCGTTCGCCTCACCAACGGATTCGAAGTGACTTCGTACATCCCAGGTGTGGGTCACAACCTTCAAGAACACTCGATCGTATTGATTCGCGGTGGCCGGGTGAAAGATCTCCCAGGCGTTCGCTATCACACGATTCGCGGAACGCTCGACACTCAAGGTGTTGCGAACCGTAAACAAAGCCGCTCGAAATACGGCGCGAAAAAAGGCTCCGGCGCAGCAGCTGCCGCAGCTCCAGCCGCGAAGTAATCGCGTAGCTTAAGAAAGGTTAAAGACCATGGGACGTAAAAAGTTCATTCGCAAACGCGAAATTCTACCTGATCCAAAATTCAACGACTTAGTCGTTGCGAAATTCATCAACGCGCTCACTTTTCAGGGCAAAAAATCGATCGCCGAAAAAATCATGTACGGCTCAATCGACGTCATGACTGAAAAAGCCGGTGAAGACGGAATCAAAGTGTTCAAAAAAGCACTTGAGAACGTGAAGCCGATGCTTGAAGTGAAATCCCGCCGTGTCGGCGGCGCGACCTATCAAGTTCCAGTTGAAGTGAAACCAGCTCGCCGCCAATCCTTGGCTTCTCGCTGGATCATCGAAGCATCGCGCGCTCGTTCCGAGCACTCGATGATGGAGCGTTTGGCAGGCGAATTGATCGACGCTGCGAACAACCGCGGTTCTGCGATCAAGAAGCGTGAAGACACTCACAAGATGGCAGATGCCAACAAGGCATTCGCTCACTACCGTTGGTAATTCTTCAGTTATACTGATTTTAAAGGGCCTGGCGGTTTCCGCTGGGCCCTTTTTCTTTTCTGGGACCTTTAGGTGAGCTCTCCATCCGTCGATCCGTTAGACGAGGATCGTGTGAGGATGAAAATTCTAGATTGTGCTGTCATTTCTTTGGCGGTGGGCAGATGAAAAAAAGTGAACTCGTTTTGCTCGCTCTCTGCGTGCTTAATCTGAATGCTCTAGAGTTATTCGCGGACCCAAGCCCCAGTGCGCCACCAAAATCTAAACCTACGCTGATGCAGGCATCGTCTCGCGACGATCGACTGGAGGGCGCGGATTATGTCAATATGCCGATCACCGCCTTCAAGTTTTCGGAAAAAGGGGCGGATGGAAAAGAGCGCTCGATTTCTTCCCGTATGGATTTGATGTCCACGACGTCGAAACGAATCCCGATCGGTGTATCCAAGAAAAAAGGCGAAGATCCGAAAGTCGTCGTCGTTCAAGAAGTGACCGCGGATTATATTACAAACGCGGACATCGATCAGGTCGTTTCAGCTTGTTATGGACCCACGCATCCTGTTCCTTTCGAACGAAACATGCTCGCGATAATGAATGATCCAACTACACCGAATGATCGAAAGAAATCTATTCAGCGAAGCATTGATCAATACCGTGAGCGGCAGAAGGCTGAAAAAAAGGGAATTGCGACGGCTCTTTCCGAAGCGATCAAATACTTAAAGAGTTATTCGATAGGCGGAGAGTCAAGCGAAACCGAAGGTCATCGACGCGATCGCACGGATGATAATCGTAGTTCTCTGAAGTGGTACACGTGGCACGCAGGGATTGGTGAAAAAGATGATGCTTCACTGAGTGAAGCATTCGGTGAGGAAATTAATGATTACATGCCTCACTGGTATCCGTCGAATGACTTTGAATCTGAACAATATCGGCAAGCGCGTCCAGAAGTAGTCGCGTTCAAAATCGACCTCGACTGTTTAAAGAAGGCGTGGAAATCAGCCTACGCTCGCGCATCGAAAAATACTCTGCGGTGTGAGCTCGATTTTAAGGATGGCGTGAAGTCGGGCGAGACGTTTGAACCTAAAAGTCTAAAGTCCCTTCTATTCACCGGCGTGACGGTAAAGCCGGGAGCCTGGACCGAGTTCACGGTGAATCATCCACGAATCAAGTCTCTTTGGTGCGATGATCGTGTGAAAACATTTTCCGATTTGAGTCACTTCTTCGACTTAAGCACGAGCGATATGAAGATCCAGGATCGTTACTTGCCCGCTCATCCGACCCCAGCGCCGACGAAAGCGCCGAAACCGGGTCAGGACGTGGGGGTTGAAGAGGGTTCAGGAAAAAACCCTGCCTGCAACCAACTTATGAAGGTCCCTGCGAAAAGCAGTCAGAAGTGTAAGCCGGTTTTGAAAAAGCCGACTACTCTGAGTGTGCCCGCATCGAATAATTTATTGGAAAAAGATAACTTGAAAGACGCGAATCAGAAGCAAAGCACGGATAAGAAGACCGACGTGCAATCCGGCAACTGATGAATCTCGTGTGGCGATTACTTCTGGTGGTGCGCCGCGCAATATGCAATCTTTAAGATTTCAAAGCGATTTTCGAATTGCTATGAAACCTTATGGCCTCGCCTCAAGCCGATACTAAGTCTGATCCAAAGCTCCTCGTTACCCGAAACATTGGGATTATGGCCCACATCGATGCAGGTAAGACGACCACAACCGAGCGCATCCTCTACTACACTGGAAAAGTTCATAAGATGGGTGAAGTGCACGAAGGCACAACCGTTATGGATTGGATGCCGCAGGAACAAGAGCGTGGAATCACAATTACCTCTGCTGCCACCACCTGTTTTTGGCGCGATCACCGAGTGAACATTATCGATACGCCGGGACACGTTGATTTTACAATCGAAGTGGAGCGTTCCCTTCGTGTTCTCGACGGTGCGGTCGCGGTTTTCTGCGCGGTTGGTGGAGTTGAGCCTCAGTCTGAAACCGTTTGGAGACAGGCGAACCGCTATAAAGTTCCGCGAATTGCATACGTGAATAAGATGGATCGAATGGGCGCTGACTTTTACTCAGTCGTCACTGAAGTGAAGGAAAAACTGAAAGCAACTCCGCTTCTCATTCAACTCCCCATCGGAAAAGAAGAAGGTTTTAAAGGGATCATCGACCTCGTGAAGATGAAGGCCTTCATTTGGCAAGGTGAAGAGTCCGGCGCAAAATTCGTCGAAGAAGAAATTCCTGCAGATCTCCAAGAAGATGCGGATATGTACCGCGAAGAGCTGATTTCAGTTGCGAGCGAATTCGACGATCAAATCATGGAAGCCTATTTGGGCGGAAAACCAATTGAAGAGACAGCTCTGAAAGCTGCGATCCGGAAGGGTTGCATTGCTATGAAGTTTGTACCGATGATTTGCGGTACGAGTTTTAAAAATAAAGGTGTTCAGCCGCTTTTGGATTCGATTGTGGATTATCTACCGTCGCCGCTTGATAAGCCGGATGTGGAAGCCCACGATCCACGCGATCTCGAGAAAGTGATTGTTGTGAAGGCCGATGCGTCGAAGCCGTTTGCGGCGCTTGCGTTTAAAATTCAAAATGACCCGTTCATGGGAATGCTCACGTACTTCCGTGTTTACGAAGGGACGTTGAAAGCCGGCGAACAAGTCCTGAATCCTGGTAAAGAAAAGAAGGAGCGCCTGACGAAGATCCTCCTCATGCACGCGAATAAGCGCGAAGAGGTGAGTGAAGTCCGCGCGGGCGATATCGCGGCCGCTGTTGGTCTGAAATTCACGACTACGGGGGACACTCTTTGTAACGAAGGTAAACCTGTACTCCTCGAGAAAATCGATTTCCCCGAGCCTGTGATCTCCATCGCGATTGAGCCGAAAACGAAAGCAGATCAGGAAAAACTCTCCGACGCGCTCAAAAAACTCGCTTGGGAAGATCCATCGTTCCGTATTTCGTCAAACGACGAAACCGGTCAGACCCTCCTCTCCGGGATGGGTGAACTTCACCTCGAAATCCTCGTCGATCGCATGAAGCGCGAATTTAAAGTTGAGGGAAACGTCGGTAAGCCTCAGGTCGCCTACCGTGAAACCATTTCTCAGCCCGCACGCGGCGAAGGGACATTCCATCGCGAAATGGCCGGAAAATCCCAATTCGGAAAATGCACGATCGATTTCAAGCCGCTGAAACGGGGCGAAGGATTCAAGTTCGTGAATCGCCTCCCGCCTGCGAAACAGGTTGAGAAGGTCTTCCCGAAAATGTTCGTCAACGCGATCGAAACCGGGATGAAAGAGACTCTGCTCGGTGGAATTATTGTGGGTTACCCAGCGGTCGATATTGAGGCAGCACTCGTCGATGCGGAATATGCCGAGAACGAGTCAACGGAAACGGCGTACAAAATTGCGGCCAATATGGCTTTCAAAGATGCATGTACAAAAGCAAATCCCGTCATCCTGGAGCCAATGATGATTTGTGAAGTGACGAGCCCAGATGAGTATATGGGGAACGTCATTGGCGACCTCAACGCGCGCCGTGGGAAAATCATGTCGATGACACCGAAGCATGGACTTCAGGTAATTAAGGCTGAAGTGCCACTGGCTCAAATGTTCGGTTACTCGACCGCTGTTCGATCGCAGTCCCAGGGACGCGCAACGTTTGTGATGGAGTTTTCCCAGTATTCGGAAGTCCCACCTCAAGTCGCGCACGAAATCAAAGTTCGTGCGGGCGTGTTGCTCGCATAATTTCTGCTGCGAATTTCTCGATCGACCGCAAGAGCGATCGTGGCGCGGTCAGTCGTGTTATGCGAGGCTTGTCTTAATGGTGATGTGAGGCTCGATTCCGTCGATGGTCCGAATAATAGACGCGATGCATCAAGTTATTAATTTAGTTTGGGAATTCTAATTTCTCGCCTAACACTAATAATCCTCAAAGATTTCAATACTTTCTCTGAAGTTCTCGCTTGCCGCACCCACACCTGATCGGTTACGAAAGTGGACCTTATACAAATGAACGGTTTGAGGAAGATTGCACGTAAAGCGCACATCTGTTTGACGTGGGAACTCTTCGAGCTTTTTCGTGAAAAGAAGGCTGAAAAGCAGGCTTTTTTCGAAGAAAAAACTGAGATGTGAAAAAGAGAACTACATGGAACATAAGATTCGTATCAAATTGAAAGCTTTCGATCACCGCGTCCTGGATCAGGCCGTTTGGGAAATCGTCAACACTGCGAAGCGTACCGGCGCCACTATCCGTGGTCCGATTCCACTTCCAACTGTGATCAATAAATATACGGTTCTTCGTTCCCCACACATCGACAAGAAGTCTCGCGAACAATTCGAAACACGCACTCACAAGCGCCTTTTGGATATCGTTGAGCCGACGCAGCAGACGGTGGATAGCCTCATGAAGCTTGACCTCTCTGCCGGTGTGGATGTAGAGATCAAATCCTAATCCTTCCAAGGGTTTTGGATCGAGCAAGTTCGAAACTGCTTAGCGCATTAGACGAAAGTCTTTTCCCGCCGAGAAAGTCGAACCAGAAAGCGTAATACCCAACCATTACGTAATCACCGCTCAAAAAATCTGAGTTCTTACGAATTCAGTCGGACTGGTCTCCGATGAAAGCATCCGGCGGCTGAGATTTGCGAAAGCGAATTTCTGTGGCTTCCCGGTGATGCTGTCGAGGTCAAATCGGTTTTTAAAAACTTGCACCGCTCGGCACAGGATTGTGCTCGATGTGCATATGAAAGAAGAGAGTATGACTGAGCAAACTGAAAGCACAGCTCCAGCCACTTCCGGTTCTGAGGCGAAGAAATCAATCGCCCTCATGGGTCGTGGTGGTGTGTTCGGAGTTAAAGCTGGGATGACCCAGGTTTACGATAACGACGGGAACCTCATTGCTGTTACCGTTATCGACCTGCGCCCTAACGTCATCACCCAAGTGAAGACGAAAGCAAAAGAAGGTTACAATGCCGTTCAGATCGGGATCTTGGACAAAAAAGCCAAGAGCTCCTCGAAATCTGAAGTGGGCCATTTCAAGAAGTCAGGATCCGTTCCTGCTTACTACTACGTGAAAGAATTCCGTCTCCCTGCTGATGCAAAGATGGACGGCCTCACGGTTGGATCCGAGCTCGAAGCTGGATTCATGAAAGAAGGCGATCTCGTCGACCTC